>NZ_WWFY01000747.1:0-12609 GCF_009864975.1 Pseudonocardia sp. SID8383 | reverse complement strand
GGCCCGGCGGACGAGACGGTCCGCCCCGACGACACACCACGCCCGTCCGTCCAGGTGCCGCAGGCCGCACCCTCCCCGCCGACCGGTCCGGTGCCCTGCACCGACGCGATGATCGAGGTGCGCGCCGAGACCGGGCAGCCGACCTACCCCTCCGGCGCGCGGCCCGAGCTGCGGCTGGTCGTCACCAACGTCTCCGGCCAGCCCTGCGTGCGCGACCTCGACGGCGCCCAGCAGGAGATCGCCGTCTGGAGCGGCGACGGGGCGACCAAGCTCTGGTCGTCCAACGACTGCTCCAACCCGTCGTCGGACGACCTGCGCACCCTGGTGCCCGGCCAGCCGGTGGCCTTCGCCGTGACCTGGACCGGGCTCGCCTCGGAGCCCGGCTGTGCGGGCGAGCGCACCCGGGTGGGCCCGGGGGGCTACCGGGTGCTGGCCCGGCTCGACCGGGTCGTGAGCGAGCCCGTCCCGCTGCTCATGAGCTGAGGCTCAGCGGATGCGGGCCATGATCTCGCGCAGCGACGACGCCTCGGTGATCTGCATCCCGGTCCGCCCGACCTCGGCCCCGGTGGGGACGATCGCCCGGGTGAAGCCCAGCCGTGCGGCCTCCGCGAGGCGCCGGTCGACCCCGTGCACCCGGCGCAGCTCGCCGGCCAGCCCGAGCTCGCCCAGCACGACGAGGTCCGCGGGCAGCGCCGCGTCCCGCTTCGCCGAGACGACCGCCAGCGCGATGGCGAGGTCGGCCGCGGGCTCGGTGATCCGCATCCCGCCGACGGTGGCGGTGTAGACCTCGGCGTCGTGCAGCTTGAGCCCGCCCCGCCGTTCGACGACGGCGAGCAGCATCGGCACCCGCGACGAGTCCAGCCCGGTCACCGCACGGCGCGGGCTCGGGATGTTCGCCCCCGCGACGAGCGCCTGCACCTCGGCCAGCAGTGGCCGTCGCCCGTCCATCACGACGGTCACCGCGGTCCCCGGCTGCACCGTGTCGGCGCCCTGGCCGAACCGGCCGAGGAACAGCCCCGAGGGGTCGGCGAGACCGACGATGCCGGAGTCGCGCAGCTCGAAGCAGCCGACCTCGTCGGCCGGACCGAACCGGTTCTTCACCCCGCGGACCATCCGCAGCGCCGAGTGCTTGTCGCCCTCGAAGTGCAGCACCACGTCGACCAGGTGCTCCAGCACCCGCGGGCCCGCGATGCCGCCGTCCTTGGTGACGTGGCCGACGAGCAGCACGGCCAGGCCGCGTTCCTTCGCCAGCGCGGTCAGCCCCACGGTGACGGCGCGGGTCTGGGTCACCCCGCCGGGGCTGCCGTCGACCGAGGCGGTGGACATGGTCTGGATCGAGTCCACCACCAGCAGCGACGGCCGCAGCGCGTCGACATGGCCGAGCACCGACTCGAGGTCGGACTCGGCGGCGAGGTAGAGCTCGTCGTGGACGCCGCCGGTGCGCTCGGCCCGCAACCGGACCTGGCCCGCGGACTCCTCACCGGAGACGTAGAGGACCCGGGACCGGGCCGCGGCCTGTGCGGCGACCTCCAGGAGCAGCGTGGACTTGCCGACGCCCGGCTCACCGGCCAGCAGCACCACCGCGCCCGGGACGAGCCCGCCACCGAGGACCCGGTCCAGCTCGTCGACGCCGGTCGGCCGGGCCCGGGCGGAGTCCAGCTCCACCTCGGCGATCCGCCGGGCCGGGGTGCTGGGCGCCCCGGCGACGACGGTCCGGCCGCCCCCGCCGGTGCGCACCGGCTCGACCTGCTCGAGCGACCCCCAGGCCTGGCAGCCCGGACAGCGCCCCACCCACTGCGCCGTGCGGTGGTCGCACTCGGTGCAGCGGTAGCCGCCCGAGCGGGCGGCGCGGGACCGGGGGGTCAGTTGCCGGCGGCGCCGCCGGCGCCGCTGCCCTCGTTGCCGGGCGCGACGGGGGCGCCCTCACCGGCCGGGACCGGGTTCGGCTGATCCACCGACGGGGCCTCGGCCTGGCCGCCGGTCTCGGAGTTGACGCCGGTCTCGGCGCCGTTGGCGCCCTCCTCGCCGTCGGCGAACGACGCGCGCTCCGGGGCGTGCCCCGGGGAACCCTCGACGGTCGGCACGCCGGTCGGGACGGTGAGGGTCACCGAGCCGGCCTTCTCGAACACGAACGTCATCGGGATCTGCGCGCCGGCCGGGACCGGACGGGTCAGGCCCTCGGCGACGAGCTGCACGCGCTTGGCGTTGGTCGGGGTCAGCTGCAGGTTGCCCGGCGAGACCAGCGCGATGTCCTGCGGCATGGTCGCGTCGCCCTGGATCTGCACCGACGCGGCGGCGGGCGAGGTGACCGACACCAGACGATCGGCGACCGATCCGGTGTTGACCAGGGTGGCGACGAGCGGAGCGGCGCCGCCCTGGCGGTAGAGCGCGTCCGGGCCCGCGGGCGTGGTCGGGTAGGCGACCTGGACGTCACGCAGGTCGACCGAGCCGACCGTGGCGTTGGCGCCGTTGACGGCGGCGACCTGCTCTGCGGTCTGCGCGATCTGCCCGGCTCCACAGCCGCTGATCAGCAGGCCGGTCAGGGCGACGGCGCCGGCGACCCCGGCCAGGGTCCGGGCGGAACGGCGGGTGCGGCTCACGGTCGTCGTGTCCTTCCTTGCCGGTGCCCCGAAGTGCCCCCGGCGCACATGCTGGGTCTGTCGGGAGGCAGCCTAGTCGCGCGCTCCGGCGCGTTGCGCGGTCGGGCACCCGGGTGTGACGACCGCGTCCCCGCCGGACGGTGGGGCGGCAGACCCGGTGGTCCGGGGCGTGACGCGGCGGCGACCGGCACGTGGCCGGGCCGGTCCGGATGGGCGCCACGCCCGCGGAAACACGTTCCTCCGCCGTTGTCAACCCCCTGACCTGCGACGACGGTGAAAGCCGGTCGCCGTCCCGCCCGGGCGACGTGTTAATCTGGACTCAGCGAAAGGGGCCAGAGGACACATGGTTTTCAAGGTCGGAGAGACCGTCGTCTACCCGCACCACGGTGCCGCGCTCATCGAGGCGATCGAGACCCGGACGATCAAGGGCGAGGAAGTGCAGTACCTCGTCCTGAAGGTCCAGCAGGGCGATCTGACGGTGCGCATCCCCGCCGACAACGTCGAGGTGGTCGGTGTTCGTGACGTCGTGGGCCAGGAGGGGCTGGATCGGGTCTTCGAGGTGTTGCGCGCGCCGCACACCGAGGAGCCCACGAACTGGTCGCGCCGGTACAAGGCGAACTGGGAGAAGCTCACGTCCGGTGACGTGAACAAGGTCGCCGAGGTCGTCCGCGACCTCTGGCGGCGGGAGAAGGACCGGGGCCTGTCCGCCGGTGAGAAGCGGATGCTGGCCAAGGCGAGGCAGATACTGGTCAGCGAGCTCGCGCTGGCCGAGGGCACCGACGAGGAGCGGGCCGAGGTCCTGCTCGACGAGGTGCTCGCCACCGCGAACGCCTGACCGGCGTGCACGGACCGTCCTCCGGGGCGGGTGTCGTCGCGGTGCTTCCCGCGGCCGGTTCCGGGGTGCGTCTGGGTGCAGGTGTGCCCAAGGCGTTCGTCGGACTGGCCGGGGTTCCCATGCTGGTACGCGCGGTCGACGGCCTTCTCGCGTCCGACGTCGTCGGGCACGTGGTGGTCGTCGTCCCCGCGGACCAGGTGGACGCCGCCGCCGCCATGCTGCCCGGACGTCCGGCGACCGTCGTCGCCGGCGGTGCCGACCGCACCGCCTCCGTCGCGGCGGGTCTCGCTGCGACCGGGACGGACGCCGAGGTCGTGCTGGTGCACGACGCCGCGCGCCCGCTCACCCCACCCGACGTCGTCCGCCGGGTGGTCGGCGCCGTGCGCGCGGGCGCGCCCGCGGTGATCCCGGTGCTCCCTGTGGCCGACACGGTCAAACGGGTCGACGGCGCAGGGACCGTCGTGTCCACCGTGGACCGTTCCGAGCTGCGTGCGGTGCAGACGCCGCAGGGGTTCCGCGCGGCCGACCTGCGCCGCGCCCACGCGGGCACACCCGACCCCCGCACCGACGACGCCGGGCTGGTCGAGGCGCTCGGCGACCCGGTCACCACCGTCGCCGGGGACCCGCTCGCGTTCAAGATCACCACCGCGTGGGACCTGCGCATCGCCGAACTGCTGCTCGCCGGGGCGGGCCGCGTCACCGAGCACGAGGAACACGCATGAGGGTCGGGATCGGTACCGACGTGCACCCGGTCGAGCCGGGCCGCGACTGCTGGGTCGCGGGTCTGCTGTGGCCCGGGGCCGACGGCTGCGCCGGGCACTCCGACGGCGACGTCGCCGCACACGCCCTGTGCGACGCCCTGCTGTCCGCGGCGGGGCTGGGCGACCTGGGCGCGGTGTTCGGCACCGGCCGTCCGGAGTGGACGGGTGCGAGCGGGGCGACCCTGCTCGCCGAGGTCCGCCGCCTGCTCACCCGCGACGGCTGGACCGTCGGCAACGCCGCCGTCCAGGTGATCGGGAACGACCCGAAGATCGGGAAGCGCCGGGCCGAGGCCGAACGGGTGCTCTCGGAGGTGGTGGGCGGCCCGGTGTCGGTGTCCGGTACGACGACCGACGGGCTGGGGCTGACCGGGCGCGGCGAGGGCCGCGCCTCCGTCGCGACGGCGCTGTTGCTGCCCGCGGGCTAGAGACGCCCGGTCCGTTCCTGGATCTGCTCCGGGGTGAGGTCGTCGGCGTGGGCCGCCACCATCCAGGCGTGGCCGAACGGGTCGGCGAGCCGGCCGCCGCGCTGCCCGTAGTCGTGGTCGGTCACCGGGAACAGCACCCGGCCGCCGTGCTCCACCATCGCCGCGGCGACCGCGTCCGGGTCGTCGACCTCCAGGGCCAGGATCACCGCGCCGGGCCCCGACGGCGCGGGGTCGACGTCGTCGCCGTCCTTGACGGCCCACTCCGCGCCGCCGGCCCGCAGCAGGGCGTGCACCACGGCGCCGGAGCCGTCGGTGTAGCGCTCCACGAGCTCCGCGCCGAACGCGGCGCGGTAGAAGTCGATCGCGGCGTCGGCGTCGGGCACGACCAGCCGCGGGTACATCCGCTGAACAGCCATGCCGGACACCTTGCCGCAGCCCCACCGCGCGTGTAGTGGACGAATCGGAGGCCCGTACCCTGGTGACGTGAGCCTCAGACTTCTCGACTCAGCGACCAGGGAGCAGCGTGCGTTCACGCCGCTGCGGGCCGGAGCAGTGTCGATGTACGTCTGTGGGGCGACGGTGCAGGGCCTGCCGCACATCGGCCACGTCCGCTCGGGCCTGAACTACGACGTGCTGCGCCGCTGGCTGGCCCGGTCCGGGTACGACGTCACGCTGGTCCGCAACGTCACCGACATCGACGACAAGATCCTGCGCAAGGCGCAGGCCGCGGGCCGTCCGTGGTGGGAGTGGGCGGCCACGCACGAGCGGGCCTTCACCGCCGCGTACGACGCGCTGGGCTGCCTGCCGCCGTCGGTGGAGCCCCGGGCGACCGGGCACATCACGCAGATGGTCGAGCTGGTCGAGCGGCTGATCGAGCGCGGCCACGCCTACGCCGCGGGCGGAGACGTGTACTTCGCCGTGCGCACCCTGCCCGACTACGGCGCGCTGTCCGGTCAGCGCGTCGACGACGTCCACCAGGGTGAGGGCGAGGGCGGCGCCAAGCGCGACGCCCTGGACTTCACGCTGTGGAAGGCCGCCAAGCCCGGCGAGCCCAGCTGGCCCACCCCCTGGGGGAACGGGCGTCCCGGCTGGCACCTGGAGTGCTCGGCGATGGCGACCGCCTACCTCGGCCCGGAGTTCGACATCCACGGCGGCGGCCTGGACCTGGTGTTCCCGCACCACGAGAACGAGCGCGCCCAGAGTCACGCGGCCGGGGACGGGTTCGCCCGGTTCTGGCTGCACAACGCCTGGGTGACCATGGGCGGGGAGAAGATGTCGAAGTCGCTGGGGAACACCCTGGCGATCGAGAACCTGCTCGAGCGGGTACGCCCGGCCGAGCTGCGCTACTACCTGGTCGGCCCGCACTACCGATCGGCGATCGAGTACTCCGACGCCGCGCTGGACGAGGCCGTCGCCGCGTACCGGCGGATCGAGTCGTTCGTGCACCGGGTGCGCGAGCGGCACGGCCTGCCCGAGGTCGCCGCCGAGCTGCCCGGTGCGTTCACCGCCGCACTCGACGACGACCTGGGCACCCCGCTCGCGCTCGGCACCGTGCACACCCTGGTGCGCGAGGGCAACACCGCCCTCGACGCCGGGGACGTCACCGGCGCGCTGCGGGCCGCGTCCGCGGTCCGTGCGACGACCGAGGTGCTCGGCCTGGACCCGCTGGCAGCCGGCGGCGTGGCCGAGGAGTCGGGCGACGCCGCCCGGCAGGCACTGGGCACCCTGGTGGAGACGATGCTCGAGCGCCGCCGGGCCGCGCGCGCCGAGCGCGACTTCGCCACCGCGGACCGGCTCCGCGACGAGCTGCTCGCCGCCGGGATCGCCGTCGAGGACGGCGCCGACGGCTCCACCTGGACTCTCAAAGACAACTAGGACTCGTAGAACTCATGGCAGGCAATTCCAAGCGCCGCGGTGCGATCCGTAAGGACGGCACCAAGAAGGGCATGGTCGTCGGATCCGGCGGCCAGCCCCGGCGCGCACTGAAGGGCAAGGGCCCGACCCCGCCCGGCGAGATGCGACCCGGCCACCCGAAGGCGAGGGCGGCCGCGCGCCGCGCCGCCCAGGACCAGCAGCAGCGCCGACGCCCGGTCGCGGGCCGTCGCGGTGACGGGGAGACCCCGGAGACCGTGCTCGGCCGCAACCCGGTCGTCGAGTGCCTGCGGGCCGGCGTCCCGGCGACGGCGCTGCAGGTGGCCACCGGCATGTCCGCCGACGACCGCGTCACCGAGGCCGTCGCGCTGGCTGCGGAGCGGGGCATCTCCATCCTGGAGGTGCCGCGCAACGACCTCGACCGGATCAGCGGCGGAGCGCTGCACCAGGGCCTCGCCCTGCAGGTGCCGCCGTACGCCTACGCCCACCCCGACGAGGTGCTGGAGGCCGCGTCGCACTCCGGGCGCCCGGCACTGGCCGTCGCCCTGGACGGGGTGACCGACCCGCGCAACCTGGGTGCGGTCGTCCGGTCGGTGGGGGCGTTCGGCGGGCACGGCGTCGTCGTGCCGCAGCGGCGCGCCGCGGGCATGACCGCGGTGGCCTGGCGGACCTCGGCGGGCACCGCGGCCCGGGTCCCGGTCGCGCGCGCGACGAACCTGACCCGCACCCTGCAGGAGTACGCCTCCGCAGGGCTGATGGTCGCCGGTCTGGCCGCCGACGGCGACGTCTCCCTCGACGACTTCGACCTGGCCTCCGGGCCGCTGGTGATCGTCACCGGGTCGGAGGGGAAGGGCCTGTCCCGGCTGGTCCGCGAGACCTGCGACGTGACCGTCTCGATCCCCCTGGCCGGTCGCGTGGAGTCCCTGAACGCCTCGGTCGCCACCGGCGTCGTTCTGGCCGAGGTGGCCCGCCGCCGTCGCGTCGGCCGCTGACCCGACGCGTGATCGCCGCGACGCGCGGTGATCCGCTCCCCGCGCGCGTCCGGACGCACGCGACGGGCGGATCACCGCGCGGACAGCGGATCAGGCGCGGACCGGGCCCCGGCCGCGCAGCCGGCCCACCAGCCGGCAGAGCAGGTAGGCGACGAACCCGATGGTCGCCACGTAGGCCGAGATCGGCAGCCCCGGCGCCAGCGACAGGATCGTCCCGCCGACCAGCGCGACCTCCGCGATGACGATCGCGAGGACGGTCGCCAGCAGCGGGTTCGCGGTGACCCGGTTCGCCGCGGCGCCGGGCACGATCAGCACCGACAGCACCAGGATCGCTCCGACGATCGGCACGGCCAGCGCCGTCACCAGGCCGATCAGCACGCCGAACACCAGGGTCAGCGCGCGGACGGGCACACCGCGCGCCAGCGCGACGTCGGGGTCGGTGCTGGCGAACAGCAGCGGCCGGTAGAGCAGCGCCAGGGTCGCGAGCACGACGACGGCGACGACCCCCAGCACCCACAGGTTCTGCTGGTCGACCGACACGATGGAGCCGGTCAGCAGGCCGAACCGGTTGGAGGAGCGGCCGTCGTAGAGGGCCAGGAACAGCACGCCCAGGCCGAGCCCGAACGCCATCACCACGCCGATCGCCGAGTCCCGCTCGCGTTGGCGCAGGCCCAGCACGCCGAAGATCACTGCGGCGACGACGGCGCCCACCACCGCCCCCACCCCGACGGCGACGCCGAGCAGCAGCCCGGCTGCGGCCCCGGTGAAGGCCAGCTCGGCGGTGCCGTGCACGGCGAAGGCCATCCCGCGGCTGACGACCAGCGGGGCGAGCAGCCCGGCGACCAGCCCGAGCACCGCGCAGGCGATGAGCGCGTTGCGGACGAACGGGTAGCCCAGCAACGTGCCGGTGCCGGACAGGTCGAGGATCCGGGCCAGGAACTCGGTCACGCGCCACCCCCGACCGCGACGCCGTGCTCGGCGTGCTCGTCCCGGGGGACCGGGGAGTCCTCGGCCCCGACGACGACCAGCCGGTCGCGGACCCGCAGCACGTCGACGTCGGTGCGGTAGAGCCGCGACAGCGTCTCCGAGGTCATGACCTCGTCGGTGGTGCCGATCGAGAACCGGCCGTCGACGAGGTAGAGGACCCGGTCCACCAGCGGCAGCACCGGGTTGATCTCGTGGGTCACGAACAGCACCGCGGTGCCCGCGGCGCGGCGGCGCTCGTCGATCAGTCGGGTCACGATCCGCTGGTGGGACAGGTCCAGGCTGAGCAGGGGTTCGTCGCACAGCAGCACCGCCGGGTCCCCGACGAGTGCCTGCGCGACCCGCAGCCGCTGCTGCTCGCCGCCGGACAGCCGCCCCACGGGGGCGTCGGCGTACCCGGTGCCGCCGACCTGGGCGAGCGCGCGGTCGACGCGCTCGCGCCGCTCGCGTCGCCGGCCCAGGCCGAGACCGAAGCGGTGCCCGTCGAGCCCGAGGCCGACGAGGTCGCGCCCGCGCAGCGGCAGGTCCGGGTCGAGCGGCTGCTGCTGCGGGACGTAGCCGATCTCCGGGCTGCCGCGCCGCGGGGTGTGCCCGCCGACGGTCACGGTGCCGTCGGAGAGCGGGAGCAGCCCCAGCAGGACGCGCATCAGCGTCGTCTTGCCGGAGCCGTTCGGGCCGAGGACGGCGACGAACTCGCCGGGTGCGACGTCCAGGTCGAGGCCGGACCAGAGGGTCCGGGCCCCGAACCGGAGGCCCGCCCCGCGCAGCGACAACGCGGACTGTTGCGAGGAACCCATGTCAGCGGTTCAGCGCCGCGGAGAGCTCGTCCAGGTTGGCGTTCATCCACTGCACCCAGTCGGTGGTGCCCGCGGGCAGCGTCTCGGACATCTGGACCACCGGGACGCCTCCCTTCTGGGCGGCGTCGCGGACCTGGTCGGTGGTCGGCGAGGTCGTCTGGCTGTTGAGGATCAGCGCGTCGACCGGCGGCTGCGCGGTGAACAGCCCGAGCATCTGCGCGACGACGGCGGCCGGCGGGTCGGTGCCCTCCTCGACGGCCGAGGAGAACTCCTGCGGGGTCGCGTTCGCGATCCCGGCGGCCTGCAGCAGGTAGGCGGGCACCGGCTCGGTGACGGCGACCCGGGCCCCCGGGTGCGCGCGGCCGATCTCGGTGGCCTTCGACGTCAGCTGGGCGACGCCGCCCTCGAGGGTCTGGGCGTTGGTGCGGAAGTACTCCGCGGCGCTCGGGTCGATGCGGCCGAGCTGGTCGGCGAGCTGCTCGGCGACGCGGCCGACCGCGGCCGGGTCGTACCAGACGTGCTCGTTGAACGAGCCGTGCTCGTGCTCCGCCTCGCCCGCGGGCTCGGGAGTGGCCCCGGCGTCGTGGTCGTGGCCGTGGTCGTCGGCGGCGGCCTCCTGGGCCCCCTCGATGCCGGAGACCTCGACGGCGTCGACCAGCGGTGCCGCGTTGCCGGACGCGGCGACGAGATCGGTCATGAACGCGTCGTAGCCGCCGCCGTTCATGACCAGCAGCTGGGCCTCGCCGACGGTCGCCGCGTTCTGCGGGGTCGGCTCGTAGCCGTGCGGGTCGACGTCGGGGGAGCTGATGACCGACTCGACCCTGGCGTAGTTGCCGCCCACGGCGCGGGCGACCGCGCCCCAGGCGTCGGTGGAGGTGACGATCTTCACCTGCGGGGTGTCGGCGCTGGTGGGGGCGTCGACCTGGCCGGAGCCGCAGGCGGTCAGACCCAGGGCGAGTGCGGCCAGCCCGGCCACGAGCGCGGCCGGGCGGAGCGGGGATCGGGACACGGACGGAACTCCCATCAACATATCGGCATACATTTATTGGAAATCATTCTCAGATTCACTCTACCGCTGTACGGGGAGCCGGGAACGCGCGCGGCGTGTGATCCCGTCGTGGCCGGTCGTGGCGGACTTTCACGTGCGTGACCGCGCCGCTACCGTTCGGGGAATGACCGGCCCCCAGCACCCGCGGCGTCCGGCGACGCTCGCGTCGCTGGCCGCCGAGCTCGGGGTCTCCCGGACGACCGTGTCGAACGCCTACAACCGCCCCGACCAGCTGTCCGCGCCGCTGCGCGAGCGTGTCCTGGAGGCGGCCCGGCGGCTCGGCTACCCGGGCCCGGACCCGGTCGCCCGCTCGCTGCGCACCCGGCGCGCCGGAGCGGTGGGCCTGCTGCTCACCGAGGCGCTCAGCTACGCCTTCCGCGACCCGGGCGCCACCGGCTTCCTGGAGGGGCTCGCGCTGGCCTGTGAGAAGGCGGGCACCGGCCTGCTGCTGATCCCGGTCAGCCCCGAGCACTCCGACGTTGACTCCGTCTACCAGGCCGGGGTCGACGGCTTCGTCGTCTACTCGGTCAGTGAGGACGACCCGCACTTCCGGGCCGTCCTGCAGCGCCCGGTGCCGACGGTCGTCTGCGACCAGCCCACCGGGATCACCGGGGTGGACCGCGTCGGCGTCGACGACCGCGCCGGGACCCTCGCGCTCGGGCGGCACCTCGTCGAGCTCGGCCACCGCCGCGTCGGTGTGCTCTGCATGCGCCTGTCCTCGCACCGGCACGACGGCAGGGCCGACGTCGCCCGGCAGGAGGGCAGCTCCTACGCCGTGCAGCGGGAGCGCCTCGCCGGGCTGCGCGCGGCGCTCGCCGAGGCCGGTGTCGACTGGGCCGACGTCCCGGTCATCGAGCGGTTCGAGCACTCCCTCGACGCCGGCGCGGACGGCGCCGCCACCCTGCTGGACTCCCACCCCGGGATCACCGCGCTGGTGTGCACCTCCGACATCCTCGCCCTCGGCGCGCTGCGCGAGGCCCGCGACCGCGGCCTGCGGGTGCCCGAGGACCTCTCGGTCGCCGGGTTCGACGGCGTGCCCGAGGCCGAGCGCGTCGGCCTGACCACGGTCCGCCAGCCGTTCCGCGAGAAGGGCCTCGAGGCCGGACGGCTGCTGCTCGAACGCGGCGACCGCCACGTCCCCGAGCACGTCACGCTCCCGACGGAGCTGATCGTCGGGGCGACCACCCGCGGGCTGCGCCAGTCCGGGGAGTTCTTCTCCGGATGGTGAGCCTGACCGGGCTGCGCCGCTACCCGGTCAAGTCCTGCCGGGGCGCGGACGTCGCCCGCGCGGTCGTCGAACGGGCCGGTCTCGCCGGGGACCGGCGCTGGATGCTGGTCCGCTACGACGGCGCCGTGGTCACCGCGCGCACCCACCCGCGGCTCGTGCTCGTCGCGCCCACCCCCGCCGACGACGGGCTCCGCCTGACCGGACCGGGGCTGCCGCCGTTCACCGTCCCCGTGCCCGACGGCGAGCCGGTGCCGGCCCGCGTGCACCGCTGGGACACCGCCGGCGTCCCGGCCGGCCCGGCGGCCGACGCCTGGTTCTCCGAGCTGCTCGGCGACCCGGTGCGGCTGATCCACCTCGACGACCCGGCCCGACGCCGTCCCGACCCCGACTTCTCCCACGACGAGGACCGCGTCTCCTACGCCGACGGCTACCCGCTGCTGCTCGCCTCCACGGCCTCGCTGCACGCGCTGGACGCGCTGGTCGCCGACGGCCCGGACGCGGCCGAGGCGCCGCTGCCGATGACCCGGTTCCGGCCGAACGCCGTCGTCGACGGCGCACCGGCCTGGGCCGAGGACGGCTGGCGGCGCATCCGGATCGGCGCCGCGGAGTTCCGGGTGGCCAAGGGCTGCGCCCGCTGCGTGCTCACCACCGTCGACCCGGACACGGCCGTCACGGGCCGCGAGCCGATGGCCACCCTGGCCCGGCACCGGCGGTTCGACGGCAAGGTGTGGTTCGGGGTCAACCTGATCCCGGACGACCCGGGCGCGGAGATCGCCGTCGGCGACGAGGTCGAGGTGCTCGCTGCCGTCGACCCGGCCTGCGGTCCGCCGCGCTGACCCGTACCGGCCACGGTTCCTCCCGCCCCGTCGGTATCGTCGGGTTCGGGTCGCCCGTCCGGGTGGCCGGACCGGGGCGAGGGGGAGGTTGCGCTGAACGACGAGCGCGACCCACGTCGCCGTCCGCCACCACCGCCCCCGGGCCCCGCCGGGCGGCGCCCCCCGATGCCGCCTCCCACGCCGCGTCCCGGGGCCGGGACGCCACGTGTCGGGCCGCCCCCGCCTCCCGGA
>NZ_WWFY01000746.1:0-14392 GCF_009864975.1 Pseudonocardia sp. SID8383 | reverse complement strand
GCGGGTGTCCACCGCCACGACCCGGGCGCCGGTCAGGGCGCGCAGCACGCCGACGGCCAGGTGCCCGAGCCCGCCGACCCCGATCACGACCGCGACCGCCCCGGGATCGCCCAGGAGGTCCACCGAGCCGGCCACCGCCCGGTACGACGTCAGGCCGGCGTCGGTGAGCGCCGCCGCCTCGGCGGGGTCGAGCCCGTCGGCGTCGACCAGCCGGGCTGCGTCGACGGCGATCTCGTCGGCCATCCCGCCGTCGACGCCGAGCCCGAGCCCCGCCGGTAGCTCCCGGCGGCGGTCGCAGTCGTTCGTGGCCCCCGAGGCGCACCGGCGGCAGCGCCCGCAGCCGTACGGGGCGTGCACGACCACCTGTCGGCCGAGCAGTCCCGGGTCGGTCCCGGCGCCGAGATCGGTGACCGTCCCGCAGATCTCGTGCCCGAGGGTGAACGGGGGCTCCCACATCGCGGCCGGCGCGTCGAGGACGTGCAGGTCGCTGTGGCAGACGCCCGCGGCGAGGACCTGCAGCCGGACCTGGTCGGGACCGATCGGCGGGGGCGGCAGCTCGACGAGCCGGGCCGTCCCCGTCGCCGTCATCCGGTAGGCACGCACGGTGGCTCCTGAGGTGATCGGTGGTGGTCGGTCATACCGCGGTGTACCCGCCGTCGACCGGGACGGCCGCCCCGGTGACGAAAGCGGCGGCGTCGCTCAGGAGGAACACCACCACGTCGGCGACCTCCCGTGGGTCGGCCGTACGAGCCTGTGGCGGCGACACCCGGCCCGGCACGCCGGTACGGGAGTCCGGGGCGAGCCCCAGGTGCCGGGTGCTGTTGCGGGCGAGCCCGGTCCCGACCGGGCCGGGGCAGACGCAGTTGGCCCGCACACCCCGGTCGGCGTACTCCGTGGCGATCGACCGGGTGAGGGCCAGGACGCCCCCTTTCGACGCGTCGTAGGCCGCCGACCGGCCCGCCGCCACCAGCGACGCGACCGAGCCGACGGTGACGACGGAGCCCCCGCCCGCCCGGACGAGGTGACCTGCTGCGGCGCGCACGGCGAGGAACGTGCCGGTCAGGTTGACGCCGACGACCGTCTCCCAGGTGGCGAGCGTGGTCTCGCCGGTCGGCGTCCCGTCGGTGACGCCGGCACAGGTGACCAGGCCGTCGATCCCGCCCAGCTCGCGCGCCGCCCGGTCGAACGCCTGCGCCACCGCGTCCTCGTCGCGGACGTCGCACCCGATGTGCCGGCGGCCGCCGACCGCCGGGGCGTCGCCGTCGATGTCCAGGCCGGCCACGGAGGCACCTGCGGCACAGAGCCGGTCGCAGACGGAGCGCCCGATACCGCTCCCGGCGCCGGTGACGACAACCCGGCGACCCGCCATCGGCAGGGTCACGCCGGCTCCGCGGCCCGGCCGGTCACGTCCTCGGCGAGCGTGCCCCCCGAGGTCTCCCGCAGGACCGCGATCACGCCGATCCCGACGAGCGCAGCGAACACCAGGTAGAACGCCGGGGCCAGGGTGTTGCCGCTCAGCGACACAAGCGAGGTCGCGATGACCGACACCAGCCCGGACCCGATGACCCCGCCGATGTTGAACCCGATCGAGACACCCGTGTAGCGGACCCGGGTGGGGAACAGCTCGGAGTAGAGCGTGTAGATCACGCCCTGGCAGATCCCGAACGGCACGTTCAGCACGAGGGCGGCCACCACGGCGAGCCCGATCGACCCCTGCTGCATCACCCAGTAGCAGGGCACCGCGAGTACGGCGAAACCGACGAGTCCGGCGGTCAGGACGGTCCGCCGGCCGAAGCGGTCGCTCAGCGCGCCCGCCCACGGGATGAGCCCGATCGGGAGCAGCACGATGAGCACGATCAGCCACAGCGCCCCGGTGAGCGAGTACCCGAGCACGGCCGAGAGGTGGACGAGCAGGTAGACCGAACTGAGCCCGCCTGCCGTCATCGTCGCGTAGGCGACGCCGATCACACCGAACACCGACCGCCGGTGGTCGCGGACGACCTCGGTGATGGGGGCCTTGGGCGGCTCGGAGGTGTCGATCATCTGTTGGAACAGCGGCGAGTCCTCGACCCGCATCCGGTACAGGACCGCGCCGACCAGCAGCGGCCCGGCGATGAGGAACGGGATGCGCCATCCCCAGGCCGCCAGCTGTTCGGGCGTGGTCAGCGCGGTCACGGTGCCCACGACGGCCGCCGCACCGGCGAGACCGAGCGCGATGCCGACCGAGGTGGCCGATCCGAACAGGCCCCGTCGTCTCGACGGGGCGGATTCGGTGGCCAGCGAGGCCGCCCCTCCGATCTCACCACCGGCGGAGAAGCCCTGCCCGATCCGCAGCACCGTGAGGAGGATCGGGGCGAGTACCCCCACCTGTGCGTAGGTGGGCAGGAGCCCGGTGAGCACGGTGGCGACGCCCATCACGGCGACGGTGACCATCAGCACCGTGCGGCGACCGCGGCGGTCACCCAGGCGGCCGAAGAACAGCCCACCGATGGGCCGGGCCAGAAAGCCGCTGGCCACGACCGTCAGCGTCGCCAGGACCCCGATGAGCCCGTCCTGGGAGGGGAAGAACAGCGGGGCGAGCACCACCGCGAGGTAGCCGTAGATGGCGAAGTCGTAGTACTCGATGGCCGTGCCGACGGCCGCGGCCGTACTGGCCCGGCGACCGATCCGGGCGGCGTCCTGGGAGGTCGTGCTCGACATGGCGCTCCTTTGCGCGCTGGAGGGATCCGGGGGTGATGGTGCGGTCAGTGCGGGGCGGTGCCCGGTGGGAGGTGGGCCCGCTCGCGGGCGGCGTCCGCGGCGGCGAGCCCGAGGACGACGGCCGGTGCGAGGCCGCCCGCATAGGCGTTGCGGTAGAGGCCGCCCACGTCCGCGCCCGCGGCGTACAGCCCGTCGATCACACCGCCGCCGGAGGACCGGACCCGCCCGTGTCCGTCGGTGTCGATCCCGGCGAACGGGAAGGTGATCGCCGCGGTCGCCTCGACGACGTAGTACGGCGGTTCGTCCAGCAGGCGGGGGAGGACCGACCGCGGCGGGTGGGGGCGCCCGCCGGAGGCGAGCCGGGCGATCTCCGCCGCGATCCGTGGGCCGTCGTAGCCCCACTCCGGCGGCACGTGGGCGAAGTCCTCCGCCGATCCGGCCACCACGCAGCGGGCGCCGCGCCGCCGGGCCAACTCGAACTTGTCGTTCGCCGGGCCGCCTGCGACGTAGGGCGCCCGGACGCGGTCGCGGTGGCCGCGGGCGTCGGTCACCAGCAGGCCCCGGCACTCCGGCTGCTCCACCAGGGCGATCGTGGTCAGGTGGTCCCCGAGGCTCTCGTCGACGAACCGTTCGCCCGCGAGGTTGAACAGCAGGGCGTGCTCGCTGTAGTAGAGCGCCGCCTCGACGTACAGCTCGGGCGTGAGGTGGACGCCGGCCGGTACGAGGTGGCCGTAGAAGCCGCCGCCGGAGTTCGTGATCCGGGCGCCGGCGGCCGTCGCGAGGCGCAGGCCGTCCCCGGTGCTCCACGGGTTGGACCGTGCGGCGATGTCGCGGGCCTGCGGGTGCACGTGCTCGGCCCGCAGGTCCGGGTCGGCGGGGAACCCGCCGGTGGCGAGCAGCGTCGTCGTCGCGATGATGTCCTGCCGGGTGCCGTCCGCGGTCACGATCCGTGCGCCGGCGACGCGGCCGGTGGAGTGTGTCAGCAGCCGCTCGGCGCGGACGCCCAGGAGGATCTCACCGGCGCCCGCGACGCGTCGGCGGCAGGCGGCGACGAACGCGCCCGTGTCGACCCGGTGGCCGATGCCGTAGCGCAGCACGGGCACCGCGGACCCGAGGTCGACCCCGAGATCACGGACGAAGTCGAGAGCTGCGGGGAACCCCGCGACGACGGTGTCCCGCAGCTCGGGGGAGCCGCCGGGGTTGACCTCCGCCATGACCTCGGGGGTGGCGGCCGTCCACAGGTAGCCGGCGTACCGCGCGGACCCGCCCAGGTCCGGGGCGCAGTCGACCAGGACCGCCCGCAGGCCGTGTCCGGCGGCACGCGCCGCCGCCGACAGGCCCGCCATGCCGCCGCCGAGGACCAGGAGATCGGCCCGGGATGCGGTCCGCGGCTCGTCCATGGTCCCCCCGTCGGCACGTCGTACCGGAAGTGCAGTACCGGAAGTGAAGGTGAATTGACTTCAGTTAGGCTAGAAGCCCAGCGAGTGGGCGTCAAGCGATCGGGCTCGACCGCCGTCGGCGGGACGCCCACGTCGTGTGGACACGAGACCGAGCGCAACGCGAGCGGACGGCCTGCGGCGGCATCGCCTCGCGAGGTTTAGCCGCGCCCACGAGGGGTCACCCCGCCGGGTGGAGTTGACGCGACCAGAGCCGATGGGGACGCCGGACGAGTCGGAGCGCAGCACCGACGGCGCGTGCCCCGCCCCGTACGCCGCCACGGTCGACGCCGACGCTGACGTCGTCGGGCAATTCCGGCGTCTCGCACCGGCGCTCCTGGACTGTGCGACGGTCGCCGAGGTGCTGGACCGTGTGCTCGACGCCGTGACACGCGTCGTGCCCGTGGCGGCGATGGCGAGCGTGACGATGCGCGACGACGCAGGCCACTACTACACACCGGTGTCCACCGGCGGGCCGGCCGAGGAGATCGACGTCGTGCAGTACCGCAGCGGTCGCGGTCCCTGCGTCGACGCCGCCCGCGAGGACGGCCCCGCGTCCGCGGTGTCGGACGACCTGCGGCACGAGGAGCGGTGGCCCGAGCTGGCCGGTACCGCGGTGGGTCACGGGTTCCTCTCGGTGGCCGCGGTCGAGCTGCTCCCCGACGCCCGGCCGCCCCGGCTGCCGGGGGCGCTCAACGTGTACGCCTCCGAGCCGCAGGCCTTCGGCCGCGCCGACCTCGACCGCCTGACCATCCTGGCCGGCTACGCCTCGCTCGCGCTGGCGACCACCGACGCGATCTCGGCCGCGGAGCTCAAGCAGGCACATCTGCAGACGGCGATCGAGACCCGTGACGTCATCGGCCAGGCCAAGGGCATCCTGATGGCCCGCCGCGGGCTGGACGCCGACCAGGCCTTCGACCTGCTGCGGCGGACCTCGCAGGACATCAACGTGAAGCTGGCGCGCCTGGCCCGCACGGTCGCCGAGCGTCCCCAGGACATCGACTCCCTCTAGTGTCGGCGGTCCGGCGTTTGGGCATCGGCGCAGCGGGCAGACGCGCCGCATCCCGAGCGTCGACCCGGGGCGATGCGAGGGTCAGGCCGGGGCGGTTGAGTTCGTACAGCCGTCCCGGCCGACAGCACGTACTCCTACGACGGCAGCCCTGACCGCACCCGTAGTCGGTAGGGGGTCTCCGTGAGGGCCGGCGTCGGGCTGATCCGGTGAGACCGTTGCCGAGCCGAGATGACTCCTGGTCACACCCACCGCGCATGGTCCGGCAACGATCTCCGCAGCCCCCGACAGGTGGACATCAAGGGCTTTATCGGACATCTTTGCGCGACTGCGTCGTCGCCGTCCGCCCTGCCTCCGACGACCCGAGGCGAACACCACCACTGGGCGGACCGGTCGGCGGCCGGAGGAGGAGCGCGACGTGCAGGAACTCGCGCGCAGGCTCGGCCTGCGCACCCACCCGCAGATCTTCTTCTGGTCTGCAGGTCTGATCATCGCCTTCCTCGTGGTGCTGCTGCTCGCGCCCGGCCCCATCGGCGCGGCGTTCGACGCGGGTCGTGGGTGGATCACGACGAACCTCGGCTGGTACTTCGTCGTGGGCGTGACGACCTGGCTCGTGTTCCTGATCTGGGTGGCCCTGAGCCGCTACGGCACCCTGCGCCTGGGCGGTGACGACGCGCGTCCCGCCTACTCGAACGTGTCCTGGTTCACCATGCTGTTCGCCGGGGGGATCGGGACCATCCTGATGTTCTGGGGGGTCGCGGAGCCGATCTCGCACTTCACGGCGCCCCCGGTCGACGGTGTCGAGCCCTACAGCGCCCAAGCCGCGCAGGACGCGATGTCCTTCGCGCTGTACCACCTGAGCCTGCACACCTGGGCCATCTTCACGCTGCCGGGGCTGGCCTTCGGCTACTTCATCTACCGCTACGACCTGCCGATGCGGGTCTCGTCGGTGTTCTATCCGTTCCTCAAGGAGCGGATCCACGGCCCGATCGGGCGGGCGATCGACATCTTCGCGGTGCTCGGCACGGTGTTCGGCGTCGCGGTGTCGCTGGGCCTCGGCACCTCGCAGATCAGTGCCGGGCTGAGTGCGCTGCTGGGGGTGCCGGACTCCGTCGGTGTGCGGGTGGCGGTCATCACCGTCCTCACCCTCGTGGCGACGGGGTCGATCGCGGTCGGGCTGGACAAGGGCATCCGTCGGCTGTCGAACCTCAACATCGGACTCGCGGTGGGTCTGATGTTGTTCGTACTCATGGCCGGTGAGACCGTCTTCCTCCTCCGACAGATGATCGAGACGACCGGGCTCTACCTGTCGAGCCTGCCGAGGCTGTCCTTCTGGAACGACTCCCTGGCCCCCTACACCGACGAGGACGGCTGGGGCTGGCAGGCCGGGTGGACCGTCTTCTACTGGGCGTGGACGGTGACCTGGGCCCCGTTCATGGGGGTCTTCCTCGCCCGCATCTCGAAGGGGCGCACCATCCGCCAGTTCGTCGGCGGGGTGCTCGTGGCCCCGGCGACCTTCACGGTCGTCTGGTTCGTGATCTTCGGCTGGTCGGCGATGGCGATCGACGGCATCGGCGGGACCGGGGGGCCGATCTCGGCCGCCGTCGCCGACAGCGTGCCGCTCGCGATGTTCGCCTTCTTCGAGAACTTCCCGGCGGCGACACTCGTCTCCGGTATCGCGGTCGTCGTGGTCGCGTTGTTCTTCGCGACGTCCGCGGACTCGGCCGCCCTCGTCGTCGACATGCTCTGCACCGGTGACGACCGGCCCAGCCCGATCCGGCAGCGGGTGTTCTGGGGGCTCACCATCGGTGCACTGGCCGCCTCGCTCATCGTCCTGGGCGGTGATGCCGCGCTGGATGCGCTGGAGCAGGTGATCACCGTGGTGGGGCTGCCGATCTTCACCATGGTCTTCGCGATGGTCTTCGCGCTCGTCGCCGGGCTCCGTTCCGAGGTCCCGCCCCGGATGGTGACGGTGCGGGGGCATCTCTCCGAGCAGCCGGTGGACGGGACCGGGACGGATGGCACGGCCGCCACGCGTGACGTCGCCGGACGGCCTGCGTCATCGACCGACTGACGTGCGACATCCGGCCGGGCCCGGACTCCGTGTCCGGTCGGATGTCGTCCGGGACTCACCAGGGCCCCGGTCGACGCGGCGGTGGACCAGGTGGTCACGGACCCATGGATCGGAGCGAGCGAACGACCCCCGACAGGGCCGGTGCTCAGTCGCGCGGGTCGCGCTCGGCCCGCTCGCGACGGAGCCGGTCGAGTTCGTCGTTCGCCAGCGCGCTCCAGAACCGCAGGGCGGCGTGCTCCATCTCCAGGCCCAGCTCGATCGTGATCATGCGCGGCTCGGCCCACTCCTCGCGGCCGTGCCGGGCGACCATGTCCTCGTAGTCGGCGATCCGGCTCTCGTGCTGGCGGATCTGCTCGCGGGCGAGCTTCTCGACGTCGTCGGGGGATCCCGCCTCGTTGAAGAACAGCTTGAGCTCGGCGATGTCGCGCATCTGGAAGTGCTCGGCGGTGGGTGCTGCCAGCCACTCGCGCAGGGCCGCCCGGCCCTCGTCGGTCAGGGAGTAGGTCTTGCGCCGCCGTCCGTGCTCCTCGGTGTCGAGGGCGAGCAGGCCTGCGTCGGCGAGCCGGTCCGGCTCGGAGTACAGCTGCGCGTGCGGGAAGTGCCAGAAGTAGCCGACGGAGCGGCTGACCGCCCGCTTCAGGTCGTACGGCGTCGAGGGCCCGCGCAACGCGATCATGCCCAGGACCAGATACGACGTCGTGGACAGTCGCATCCGCGCTCCTCTCGTGCCGGCCGGTGCTCCGCGGACTCTAGACGAGGCGGGTCGTCGATCCGCGGATGCGGCTCGACCCTCGCACGTGCGTCCCGTCACCGATGACCGCCCCTCCTCCCGGCGGATGCCACCGGACGGGGTCGCTCCCGAGGCCGGTGGAATCCGGGGCTTCCCCTCTGACAGTCTGAACCGTATGGTCTGAAACAGACTAATGACGAGGGGGTCGGATGGACCTGGTGACGACGCTGCGATGGGCGGTCGAGCGCAACCCCGACCGGCCGGCGGTACGAGGAACCGGCAGGTGGCTCTCCTACCGGGAGTGGGACGCGCGGACCGACCGGCTGGCCGGGGCCCTGCGGAGCCTCGGCGTGGAGCGGGGGGCCCGGGTGGGCCTGGTGATGCACGGCGGCGAGCAGCTCGCGAGCCTGCACCTGGCCGTGCAGAAGCTCGGCGCGGTCTCGGTGCCGCTCTCGACCCGGTTCGGGGTCGAGGAGCTCGGCTACTGCCTGGGCGACGCCGACGTCCGCCTGGTGGTCGCCGACGCCGCGCACGCCGAGCGGGTCGCCGCCGCCGGCCTCGGGGACCTGCTGCGGGACGTGGCAGCCGTCGACGAGCTCGCCGAGCGGCTCGACAGCCCCGTCTGCGTCGCCCCGGACGAATCGGACCTCAGCGTCATGCTCTACACGTCGGGGACCACCGGGAAGCCGAAGGGCGTCCCGCGTACCCACCGGGCGGAGCACCTGGCAGCGGTCGCGCACGTGATGCAGACCCGGCAGCGGCAGGGGGTCGCGACCCTCGGGGTCATGCCGCTGTTCCACACGATGGGCCTGCGCACGCTGCTGGCCTCCGTCGTCGTCGGCGGCACCTGGGTGGGTCAGCCCGCCTTCGACGCCGACGAGTCGATGCAGCTGATCCTCGAGGAGAACATCGGGTCCCTGTACCTGGTGCCGACGATCTACTGGTCGCTGCTGCGCACCGGACGGCTCGGTGACGCCCGTGCGCTCGACAACCTCGCCTATGCCGGTGCCGCCATGACCCCGTCGCTCGCCGAGAAGCTGGTCGACCAGGTCGCGCCCACCTCGTTCGTCAATCACTTCGGCTCGACCGAGATCTACACGTTCACCATCGGGCCCGACGTCGCCGCCAAGCCCGGCTGCGCCGGCCGGGCGGGGCTGTTCTCCCGGGTCCGGCTGATCGCGCCTGACGCGGGCGCCCCCGTCGACGAGGAGGTCCCGCGCGGGACGCAGGGTCAGGTGATCGTCTCGATGGCCTCGCCCGAGGCCTTCGGCGGCTACCGGAACCGGCCGGACGCGAACGCCAAGGCCATCCGGGACGGGTGGTACCACACCGGTGACCTCGCCGTCGCCGACTCCGACGGCGACCTCTGGGTCTCCGGCCGCACCGACGACATGATCAACTCCGGTGGCGAGAACATCTACCCGGACGAGATCGAGTCGGTCCTGACCCGCTGTCCCGCCATCGACGACGTCTGCGTGGTCGGACTGCCCGACGAGCGCTGGGGACACGCGGTGACCGCGTTCGTGGTCCCCGCCCGCGGGACCGACCCGCTGGCCGCGGCCGAGCAGGCCCTGGCCTGGGCCCGGGAGCAACTGCCGTCGCTGAAGCGGCCGAAGCGGGTGATCGCCGTCGACTCGATCCCGCGGTCCGGGGTCGGCAAGACGCTGCGCCGCACGCTCGTCGCGGGCGAGTACGACCTGAGGGGAGAAGCACGTGTCTGATGTGTCCGATGTGTCTGTGGCCGCCCGCACCTGGGTCCCCAGCCGGGACGAGGACGCCGCGCTGGTCACCGGCCGGGGCGCGTTCCTCGACGACCTGGACCCGCTGCCCGGCACGCTGGTCGCCACCGTCGTGCGCTCCACCCGTCCGCACGCCCGGTTGCGTTCGGTCGACCTGAGCCGGGCCCGTGCCCATCCGGGGGTGGCGGCGGTGATCGGCCCCGACGAGGTGCGCGCCGCGCTGCGGCCCTTCCCCCTGTCGACCGGCGCGGTGATGCCCTACCTGCCCACCGGTGTGGACAAGGTGCGCTTCGTCGGCGAGCCGATCGCCGTCGTCGTCGCCTCGGACCGCTACGTCGCCGAGGACGCCGCCGAGCTCGTCGCCGTCGAGTACGACGACCTGGGTGCGGTCACCGCGGCCCGCGCCGCGCTGGAGCCGGATGCGCCGCTGCTGCACGAGGACGCCGGGTCCAACGTCGCCACCGACCGAACCTTCTCCTTCGGTCCGGTGGAGGAGCGGTTCCGCGACGCCGCGCACGTGGTGACCGGCCGCTACGACTTCCCGCGCTACTCCTCGGTGCCGATGGAGTGCTACTCGGTCATCGCGCAGTGGAACGAGGGCGACGCCGGCCCCTCGGTCGAGGCCTGGGCGAACTTCCACGGACCGTTCTCGATGGTCCCGGTCATGGCCGGCGCGCTCGGGATCCCGACGTCGCGGGTGCGGCTGCACGTCCCCGCCGACATCGGCGGCAGCTTCGGGATCAAGGCCGGCATCTACCCCTACGTGGTGCTGATGGCGCTGGCCTCCAAGCACTCCGGCACGCCGGTGCGGTGGGCCGAGGACCGCGTCGAGCACCTGATGGCGAGCTCCACCGGTGCGGACCGGGCGATGACCTTCTCCGCCGCGGTCGACGCCGACGGCACCGTGACGGCCCTGCGCACCGACCTGATCGACAACGTCGGCGCCTACCTGCGCCCGCCGGAGCCCTCCACGCTCTACCGCTGCTACGGCAACATCACCGGGCCCTACCGCATCGACGCCGTCGAGATCCGGGCCCGCGCCGTGGTCACGAACACCATGCCGACCGGGCTGAACCGGGGCTTCGGCGGCCAGCAGCTCTACTTCGGGCTGGAACGGCTGATGGACGCGGTCGCCGCGGCGACCGGGCGCGACGTCGTCGAGGTGCGGCGGCGCAACCTGGTGTCGACGTTCCCGCACGAGACGGCAACCGGGGGCGTCTACGACTCCGGGGACTACGCCGCGGCGCTGGACCTGGCCGTGAAGAACGCCGACCTGGCCGAGCTGGAGCGCCGGCGCGAGGCGGCCCGGGCCGAGGGCGCCTTCTACGGCATCGGCACCGCCCTGGTCGTCGACCCGTCCGGCACCAACATCGGCTACGTCGGGCTGGCCACCCCCGCCGAGGACCGCAAACCGGGCCGGGACAAGTCCGGCTCCACCGAGCACGTCCGGATGTCGGTGGACCTGCAGGGGATCGTCACCGTGCTGCTCGGGTCGGTCCCGCAGGGCCAGGGCCACGCCACCGTGGCGCGGAAGGTCGCGGCGCAGCGGCTCGGGCTGCCGATCGCGCAGGTACGGGCGGTCGTCGACATGGACACCGCGACGACCCCGTGGACGGTCACGTCCGGGTCGTACTCGTCGCGGTTCGCGCCGCTCGTCACGAGCGCGGTCGTCGCCGCCGCGGACACCATCGCCGCCACGGTGAAGGCGGCCGGGGCCACGCTGCTGGAGGGGGCCGACCCGGGCGAGCTCACCCTGCTCGACGGGAAGGTCGTCCACCCGGACGGTCGTTCGGTCGCCTTCCGGCACGCCGCCGGTGTCGTGCACTGGGACCCGGCGTCGCTGCCCGACGGTGTCCCCGCCCGGCTCTACGCCGAGGCCGAGTTCTCCCCGCGGGAGACCCGCGCGGCCACGGCGGACGACCGGATCAACTCCTCGCTCTGCTACGGCTTCGTCGCCGAGATCGTCGCGGTGCGGATCGACCCGGACACCCTGGAGATCGAGGTCGACCGGGTGTCCTCGGTGCACGACGCCGGGACCGTCCTCGATCAGACCCTGCTCGACGGCCAGGTCTACGGCGCGCTCGTGCACGGCCTCGGCGGTGCCGCCTACGAGGAGTTCACCCACGCCGACTCCGGGCAGCCGACGGCGGCGACGTTCCTCGACTACCTGTGCCCGACCAGCGCCGAGGCCGGGTTCGACCTGCGAACCGACCACGTGGTGACCCCGTCACCGCTGACCCCGCTCGGCGCCAAGGGCTGCGGCGAGGGGTCGTCCATGAGCTTCCCGGTGGCCTACGCCAACGCCGTCGCCGACGCGCTGGCCCCCCACGGGATCGAGATCACCCGCCTGCCGCTGCACGGCGAGGTACTGCACCGACTGCTCACCGAGAAGGAGAACTCCTGACATGGCACTCACCGGCGGCGACGTCGTCCTGGAGCGCGCACACGACGGGCGGGTCGCGTACCTGACCCTGTCTCACGGCAAGTACACGGTCGTCACGATGGAGATGCGCCGGCTGGTCGCCGAGCGCTTCGCCGAGATCGACCGGGACCCGCAGGTCCGCGTCGTGGTGATCCGCTCCGACGGCCAGCACTTCACCTCCGGCGGCGACATCGCCGGGTTCATGGAGGTCGACCCGATCGACCTCACCGACCTCGGCCAGGACGTCACCGCCCCGGCCCGCAGCACGAAGCCGGTCATCGCCGCGATCGACGGCTACTGCTTCGGCGTCGGGCTGGAGATGGCGCTGTCCTGCGACATCCGGCTCGGCACCGGCCGTACCCAGCTCGCGCTGCCCGAGATGAACCTCGGCATGATCCCCGGCTCCGGCGGCACCCAGCGCCTGGCCCGGCTGATCGGCCTGTCCCGGGCGAAGTTCCACATCATGACCGCGACCCGGATCCAGGCCCAGCAGGCGCTCGACTGGGGCATCCTGGCCGGCCTGTACGACGACCGCGACGCGCTCTACGCCGAGGTCGACGGGCTGGCGCTGAAGATGGCCGGGTTCTCCCCGGCCGCGCTGCGCACCGCCAAGGAGGTCCTCGACCGCGGCGTCGACGGCCCGCTCTACACCGGCATCGAGCTGGAGCGGAAGGCCTACTCGATGCTGCGGGCGACCGAGGACTTCGCCGAGGGCGTGAAGGCCTTCGGGGAGAAGCGCACCCCGAACTTCACGGGCCGCTGATGAAGGCCGCACCGTTCGCCTACGTCCGCCCCGGCCGGCTCGACGACGTGCTCGGCGAGCTCGCCGGCGGCGACGGCAAGGTGCTGGCCGGCGGCCAGTCCCTGGTGCCGGTCCTCGCGATGCGCCTGGGCCGCCCCGGCACCCTGGTCGACATCACCGCCGTGCCCGAGCTGACGGCAGCGGGACCGGAGCAGGACGGGTACCGGATCGGCGCGGCGGTGCGGCAGCGCGCGGTCGAGCACGACCGGTCCGCCCGCGCGGTCCCGCTGATCGGGATGGCCATGCCCTTCGTCGGGCACCGGGAGCTGCGCAGCCGGGGCACCGTCTGCGGCAGCCTCGCCCACGCCGACCCGGCCGCCGAGCTGCCCGCCGTCGCCTGCTGCGCGCAGGCGACGGTCGAGCTGGCCGGCCCGGCCGGGCGGCGGAGCATGCCCGCCGAGGAGTTCGTGACCGGCGCGATGACCACCGCGGCCGGGCCGGAGGACGTCGTCGTCGCGGTGACGTTCCCGCACGCCCGGCCGGGGGAGGGCTTCGGGTTCGCCGAGATCGCCCGCCGGCACGGCGACTTCGCGCTCGCCGGGGTGGTCACCCGGGTGCGGGTCGGCGACGACGGCGCGGTGACCGAGGCCCGGCTGACCGGGTTCGGGATCTCCGACCGCGCCGTGACCCGCGACGTGACACCGCTGCTCACCGAGCACGAGGACGACCTGCGCCCGGCCACCGCCGCACTGGCCGACGAGGTCGTCGACACCGGCGGGGACACCCACGGATCCACCGGCTACCGGCGCCGGTTGTTCGGGGTGCTCGCCGCCCGCGAGCTGTCCCGTGCGCTGCACCGCGCCCGGGATCGGAAGGAGCGTTCATGACCACGGTGGAGCCGAGGCGAACAGGTACTGCGGAGCCGCGGGACCGCGTCGCCGCCGACGAGACCGTCGGGATCACGATGACGGTGAACGGCACCGAGACGACCGTCACCGTGCCGCCCCGCGCCCACCTCGGTGACGTGCTGCGCGAGCAGCTCGGCCTCACCGGCACCCACCTGGGCTGCGAGCACGGCGTCTGCGGCATGTGCACCGTGCTCGTCGACGGCGAGGCCGCCCGCGCCTGCCTGCTGTTCGCGGTGCAGTGCGAGGGCGCCGAGATCGTGACCGTGGAGGGCCTGGGCACCCCCGAGGACCAGCACCCGCTGCAGCAGGCGTTCTCCGCCCACCACGCGCTGCAGTGCGGGTTCTGCACCCCCGGGATGCTCATGAGCAGCTACGACCTGCTCAGCAACACCCCGGAGGTGGAGAGCGAGGAGCTGCCCGAGCAGATGTCCGGCGTGCTCTGCCGGTGTACCGGCTACCGCGGGATCCTCGCGGCCGTCGACGACGTGCGGCAGAGTCACCCGGATGGCGTCCCCGGGCCCCGGGCGTGTGGCGCGCGGACCCTGGTCGGGCGGGGGACCGGTGGCGGCAGCGGCGCCGGAGCCCCCGCCGAGGAGGTGCCGGCGGCGGCGCTCGCGCAGGAGGTGCGGCTG
>NZ_WWFY01000745.1:0-203 GCF_009864975.1 Pseudonocardia sp. SID8383 | reverse complement strand
GGTGCGCCGCGACCCGAGCGCCCCGAGGAACCCGCGACCGTGGGCGAGGCCGTCGAGCAGGGCCGCGTCGAAGGCCGGGTCGTGGTCGAGCAGCACCAGCACGTCGGCCTCGGTGAAGGCGGCGACGGCGGCGCGCGCGTCGTCGACGGTGGTGACGGTGCGGGCGCTCCAGCCGAGCAGGCCCGCCTGGGCGTGCAGGGCGG
>NZ_WWFY01000744.1:0-206 GCF_009864975.1 Pseudonocardia sp. SID8383 | reverse complement strand
GCACGCTCGTCGTCGCCGGGGCGGGCGGGCCCGCCGCGGACCCCGGCCTGCTCGGCGGGGCCCCACTGGTCGCGGAGCCGTCGTCGTGCTGGTGGGCGCACGCGCTGCGCACCGGGCCGTGGCTGCTCGACCGGCCGGAGCTGCGCCCCACCCAGGTCGTCGTGCTCGGCAGGCCCACCCTGCACCGGGGCGTCGCCGCGCTGCTC
>NZ_WWFY01000743.1:0-257 GCF_009864975.1 Pseudonocardia sp. SID8383 | reverse complement strand
GCTCGGCATCGCGCTCGCCCGCGGCCCGCTGCCGCGGCGCGCCCCGGCCCGGCTCGTCGCGGTGGGGACGGCCGTGCTCGGCGTCGTCGCCGCGGTGATCTACGCCGGCCCGAACCTGTGGCGTCCGTTCTCCGACTGGGGGCAGCCGTTCGGGAACCACTCGGTCGTCGACGCCCCGATCCACCAGCAGGTCCTCGCCCCGCACCTCGGGCCGCTGTACCTGCGCAGCCCGCTGCTGTGGCTGCTCGTGGTCGCCG
>NZ_WWFY01000074.1:0-17011 GCF_009864975.1 Pseudonocardia sp. SID8383 | reverse complement strand
ACCAGCCCGACCGCCCCGGCGGCCCGCAGCGCGTCGACGTAGCGGGCGGGGACGGTGGTGGGGTCGGCCACCGGCACCCCGACCGAGAGCACCAGCACCCCCGGCGGCAGCGTCCCGGCCGGGTCGGCGACCTCGCTGACGTGCACCCAGCGCACCGGGGTGCCCAGCGCCGCCCGCCCGGCCCGGACGGCGGGTGCCCCGGCCCGGACCTCCGGACGGGCCAGCACGTCGGCGATGGTCGGGTGCATAGGGATCCACTCCGTCCGCCGCGCGGTCGAGGACGATACGGATCGTATCCCTGACCGGGGCCGCCGCGGCGCCGACGATCGGAGGCGTACCGCGCCGCTACCGAGGGAGCCCCACGTGACCGCCGTCGAGAACACGACCCGGACCGAGGCCGGAGCCACCCCGGACGCGCCCGCCCTCTCGCCGCACGCCGACGCCGCCGGGCGGCATCTCTGGATGCACTTCGCCCGGATGCACGGCCGGGACGGCGCCGCCCCGATCCCCGTCATCACCCGCGGCGACGGCGTGCACCTGTGGGACGACCGCGGCCGCCGCATCCTCGACGGCCTCGCCGGCCTGTTCGTCGTGCAGGCCGGGCACGGGCGGCGCGAGCTGGCCGAGGTCGCCGCGAAGCAGGCGTCGGAGCTGGCGTTCTTCCCGGTCTGGGGCTACACGACCCCGCCCGCGGCCGAGCTCGCCGAGCGCCTGGCCCATCTCGCCCCCGGCGACCTGAACCGGGTCTTCTTCACCTCCGGCGGCGGCGAGGCCGTCGAGAGCGCCTGGAAGGTGGCCAAGCAGTACTTCAAGCTCCGCGGCCGCCCGCTCAAGCACAAGGTGATCTCCCGGGCGACGGCGTACCACGGCACCACCCACGGGGCGATGGCCGTGACCGGGCTGCCCGCGATGAAGAAGGACTTCGAGCCGCTGGCGCCCGGCGGGTTCCGCGTACCCAACACCAACCTCTACCGCCACCCCGAGTTCGACGGCGACGCCGAGGCCCTGGGCCGCTGGGCCGCCGACCGGATCGAGGAGGCCATCGCGTTCGAGGGCGCGGACACCGTCGCCGCGGTCGTGCTCGAGCCGGTGCAGAACTCCGGCGGCTGCCTGACCGCGCCGCCGTCGTACTTCGCCCGGGTCCGCGAGATCTGCGACCGGCACGACGTGCTGCTCGTCGCCGACGAGGTGATCACCGGCTTCGGCCGCCACGGCGTCCCGTTCGCCAGCGCGAAGTTCGGGTTCACCCCGGACATCATCACCTGCGCGAAGGGCATGACCTCGGGCTACGGGCCGCTGGGCGCGATGATCGCCTCGGAGAAGGTGATCGAGCCGTTCCTCGCCCCCGGCGTCACGTTCCCGCACGGCTACACCTGGGGCGGGCACCCGGTCTCGGCCGCCGTCGCGCTCGCGAACCTCGACCTCATGGAGCGCGAGGACCTCTACGGCAACGTCCTGTCCCACGCCGACGCGTTCGGCGCGACCCTCGACCGGCTCCGTGACCTGCCGATCGTCGGCGACGTCCGCGGCGACGGCTACTTCTGGGCGATCGAGCTCGTGCGGGACCGCGACACCAGGGAGACCTTCGGTCCGCAGGAGCGGGAGCGGCTGGTGCGCGGGTTCCTCCCCGGGGCGCTGTTCGAGGCGGGCCTGTACTGCCGCCCCGACGACCGCGGCGACGTCGTGATCCAGCTGGCGCCGCCGCTGATCGCGGGACAGCGCGAGTTCGACGAGATGGAGCAGATCCTGCGGGGGGTGCTCGCCGAGGCGGACAAGATCGTGTGAGTTGGCGGGCGACCGCCGCGTCGGGTTGTTGCCCAACCGGCGGGTAACTAGGTTGACCCCCGCAGGCGCCGCACCGCGGCGGGGCATGCCGACGGGGGGCTCCATGACGACCGACGACCTCACCGGCGGCGGACGCGAGGTCGTGGTGACCCAGGCCCGGTCGCACACCGAACGCGGCATCCTGCGGCGCTGGGCCGAGGAGCAGCACCCGGGCTCGGCGGTCGTCGGGATCGGGCCGAACGGCGAGGTCCCGTCCGCACTGGGGGAGGCCCTGCACGGCGACGACACGGTGATCGTCCCGGCCCGCGTGGCCTGGGTGACCCCCGAGCCCGAGGACGGCGGCCCGGTCCGCAAGCTCACCGGGCTCGCGACGTCGGCGGTGATGCGGATGGCGTGGTCGCCGCTGCACCCGTCGATGGCCCGGCACCGCCCGGATGCGGCGCGCGTCGTGGCGGGGGAGCCGGCGACCGTCGCCGACCTGGTGTCGCGGTTCGTCGCCCAGGAGAGCGGGCGGCCGGGCAGTAACGGCTTCACCCGGTTCGTCGCCCGCCAGGCCGTGCTGGCCTGCGACCGCGCGGAGCGGCGCATCCTCGGCGACCGCTACAAGGTGCCGCGCCGGATGGTCGAGCAGATCACCTCCTCGGCCCGGTTCCCGGCCCTGGTCGAGCGGCTCGCGCACCAGACCGGCAGCCCCGCCACCGAGGTCGAGCAGCGTCTGGAGTCCTGTCTGCACGAGATGGCCGCCGTGCAGAGCCCGCCCGCCATCGACCTCTTCCGGGCGATGATGGGGCCGATGCACGCCAAGGCCTGGGACGTGCAGGTCGACGAGTCCGGGCTGGAACGGCTGCGCGAGCTGAACAAGGAGCACGCGCTGGTGTTCCTGCCCAGCCACCGCTCCTACGCCGACCCCCTGCTGTTCGCCGAGGTGCTGCACGACCGCAACTTCCCGCGCAACCACGTCCTGGGCGGCAACAACCTGTCGTTCTGGCCGATGGGGTCGCTCGGACGCCGCGCCGGGATCGTGTTCATCCGCCGCACCTTCGGCGGGGACACCGTCTACAAGGCCGCGATCCAGGAGTACCTGGGGCATCTGCTCGCCAAGCGCTTCAACCTGGAGTGGTACATCGAGGGCGGCCGCAGCCGCACCGGCAAGCTGCGCAAGCCCCGCATCGGGCTGCTGCGCTACCTGGTGTCCGCGCTGGAGGAACGCCCCGAGCTCGACGCGGTGCTCGTCCCGGTGTCCATCGTCTACGACCAGCTGCACGAGGTCGGCGCGATGGCCGCCGAGCAGCGCGGCGGGCAGAAGAAGGCCGAGGGACTGGGCTGGCTCTACGGCTACTTCCGCGACCAGCGCCGCCACATCGGCACCGCCCGGGTGCGCTTCGCCGAGCCGTTCGCGCTGCGCCGTGCGCTCGACGACGCCGGCCCCGGCCGGGCCCAGCTGGAGAAGGTCGCCTTCCGGGTGTGTGCGGGCATCAACCGCGTCACCCCGGCGACGGCGACCTCGCTCGCGACGTTCGCGCTGCTCTGGGCGCAGGACCGGGCGCTGACCCTGCAGCAGGTCCGGGAGGTCGTCGCGCCGCTGGCGGACTACCTGGAGGCCCGCGGCATCCCGGTGCCGATCGCCGAGCTGCGGACCCGGCACGGCCTGCGGATGACCCTCGACCGGCTCGCCGAGGCCGGGGTCGTCACCGTCTACGACGGCGGCACCGAGCCGGTCTTCGCCGTCAGCACCGGCCGCCACCACGTCGCCGCGTTCTACCGCAACGGCGCGCTGCACCACCTGCTCAACCGGGCCATGCTGGAGATCGCGCTGCTGCGCGTCGGCGACGCCGCCCCCGACGAGGACATCGTCGAGGTCGCGTGGCGCGAGCTGGCCCGGCTGCGGGACCTGCTCAAGTTCGAGTTCTTCTTCTCCACCCGCCGTGAGTTCCGCGCCGAGATCATCGGCGAGCTGGACCTGGTCGACCCGGAGTGGCGGACCCGGGCGGCCGACCCGGCCGACGTGCGCGGTGTGCTCCGCCAGGCTCCGCTGCTGGTCGCGCCGGGCGTGCTGCGGTCGTTCCTCGACGCCCAGCTCGTCGTCGCCGACCGGCTGGTCGCGCTGGGCGAGGAGCCGATGGCCGAGGAGAAGGAGTTCCTGGAGGACTGCCTCGGCGTCGGCCGTCAGATGCTGCTGCAGCAGCGGCTCGACCGCGCCGACTCGGTGTCGCGCGAGCTGTACGCCACCGCCGTGCGCCAGGCCGGCAACCGCGACCTGCTCGGCGAGCCGGAGTCCGGCGCGGCCGGCGCGTCACTGGGGGAGCGGCGCGCCGCCTGGCTGACGGAGGTCACCGCGGTGATCCAGGATCTGGGACGGCTGGGCGAGTTGCAGCGCGCCCGCCTCGAGGTGGTCCTCGGCTCCGGCGGGACGACGGCGCCCGAGGCGGCCCCGGCGTCGCCGGTGGTCCCGCCCTCCGGGGCGAAACAGCGTGCGGAAGGGGATACGGGTGTCGCCAGCTGACGGGACGCCGGCCGGGGACACCCGGGACCGGCTCCGGGCCATCCGGGAGGCGGAGCCGGGACCGGGGACGGTCGCGTACTTCGACTACGACGGCACCGTCATCGACGGCTACTCCGCGGGGGCCTTCTACCGCAAACGGCTGCGCGAGTTCGACGTCGGGCCGGTCGAGATGGTGCGCACCGTGCTGTCGGGCATGCGCGGGATCCGCACCGACGACGACTTCAAGGAGTTCCTCTCCATCACGCTCGCGACCTGGAAGGGCCGCAGCGAGGACGAGCTCCACGCCCTCGGGCGGACGCTGTTCCGTGACGAGATCGCGGGCTCGCTGCACCCGGAGGTGTGGGAGCTGGTCGCCGCCCACCAGGAGCAGGGCCACCAGGTCGTGATGGCGTCCTCGGCGACGCGGTTCCAGGTGCAGCCGATGGCCGACGAGCTCGGCGCGGACCGGGTGCTGTGCACCGAGCTGGAGGTGCACGACGGCGTGCTCACCGGCCGGGTCGCGGGCACCTCGCTGTGGGGCACCGGCAAGGCCGAGGCGGTCCGCGCCGACGCCGCCGCGCACGGTGTCGACCTGGCGGGCTGCTTCGGCTACGCCAACGGCACCGAGGACGCGGAGTTCCTGTCCGCCGTCGGCCACGCGGTCGCGGTGTCACCGACCGACTCGCTGCGCGCGCTCGCCGGCGAGCGGGGATGGCCGGTGCTCGACTGCGCACCCCGCGGCGGGCTGTTCCCCAGCGTCACCGACGTCGCCCGCACGGCTGTCTTCTACGGCGGCATGGCCGGCGGGCTGGCCGCCGCGGCCGGGGCCGGGCTGCTGCACGGCTCGCGCCGCCGGTTCGTCGACATGGCCGGCTCGGTCGGCGCCGACGTCGCCTTCGGGCTCGCCGGGATCGACGTCGAGGTGACCGGCGCGGAGTACCTGCACTCCGCGCGGCCGTGCGTGTTCGTGTTCAACCACCAGTCCAAGTTCGACGTGCCGGTGCTGATGAAGCTGCTGCGCGAGAGCTTCACCGGCGTCGCGAAGAAGGAGGCCGCGCAGATCCCCGTGTGGGGGCAGCTGTTCTGGGCCGCCGACGTCGCGTTCATCGACCGCTCCAACTCCCGCGCCGCCCGCGCGGCGCTGCAGCCGGCCGTCGACAAGCTGCGCGACGAGGGGATCTCCCTCGCGATGGCGCCGGAGGGCACGCGCTCGCCGACGCCCCGGCTCGGCCCGTTCAAGAAGGGCGCGTTCCACATCGCGATGCAGGCCGGGGTGCCGATCGTGCCCGTGGTCATCCGCAACGCCGGGGAGATCATGTGGCGCGGCGCCCAGACGTTGCGCGGCGGGACCGTGCAGGTCGCCGTCCTGCCTCCGGTGGACACCTCGTCCTGGGTCCCCGAGGACGCCGGGAAGTACGCCGAGGAGGTCCGCGGCCGGTTCCTCGACACGCTCGCCGCGTGGCCGGAGCGCCGCATCGCCCAGCAGTACGACCGCAGCGACCACAGCCAGGAGGACCCGGCATGAGCGACTCCCCGGCGGGCTGGGGTTCGGCCCGCGAGATGTCGCCGTTCGAGGTCATGATGTGGCGGGCCGAGGGCGACGACCCCCGTTTCCGGTCCCCGGTCCTGGCCGTCGAGCTGCTCGACGCCAAGCCCGACTGGGACCGGCTCGTCGCCGCCGTGGACTGGGCGACGCGGATGGTCCCGCGCTTCCGCGAGCGCATCCGGGAGCCGCTGGGCGGGCTCGGTACGCCGTACTGGATCCACGACCTCGAGTTCGACCTCCACTACCACCTGCGCCGGGTGCGGATCCCCGGCGCCGGACCGGGCTTCTGGGCGGAGCTGTCCCCGATCGCCGAGCAGTTCATGATGACCCCGTTCGACCGGGAGCGTCCGCCGTGGGAGGCCATGCTCGTCGAGGGGCTGCCCGGCGGGCGTGCGGCGTTCCTGCTGAAGCTGCACCACGTGCTCACCGACGGCATGGGCGTGGTCCAGCTCCTGTCGCAGCTGCACAGCCGCAAGCGCGAGCACGACGACACCAAGCCGCAGCCCGCCGCGCCCGAGCCGACCTCGCCCGACCCGCTCGCCGAGGTCGACCGGCTGGTCCGCCGCGAGGCCGGGATCGTCCCGGCGGCCGCCCGTGCCGCCCGCGACGTCGTCGGCGCGCTCACCCACCCGCTGTCGGCGGCCCGCGACACCGCCCGCTACCTCGACTCGGCGCTGCGGGTGCTGTCCCCGCCGCCCGGCGGTGCCTCGGAGCTGCTGCGACCGCGGGGGATGTCCTGGCGGTTCGTGGCGCTCGACGTCGACTTCGCCGACCTGCGGGCGGCGGGCAAGTCGGTGGGCGGCTCGTTCAACGACGCCTTCGTCGCGTCCCTACTGGGCGCCTTCCGGCTCTACCACGAGGCGATGGGACACCCGGTCACCGGCGACGCGACCCTGCGCACCTCGGTGCCGGTGTCGGTGCGCAGGGAGGGCGACGCCGCAGGCGGCAACCGCTGGGCACCGGCCCGGCTCGCCGCGCCGATGGGCGTCGCCGACCCGGCCCGGCGGATCCGGGAGGTGTCCGAACAGATGCGTGCCGCCCGTTCCGAGCCCGCGCTGGAGAGCCCCGACGTCGTCGCGCCGCTGCTGGCCCGGCTGCCCGGCCCGCTGCTGACCCTGGTCGCGGGCGGCTCGACCCAGGGCAACGACCTGCAGGCGTCGAACGTGCCGGGACTGCGGTCCGAGGCGTTCCTGTGCGGCGCCCGGATCGACCGCGTCTACCCGTTCGCGCCGCTGCCCGGCTGCGCGGCGATGATCTCGGTGGTCACCCACGGGGACCTGTGCTGCGTCGGGGCGAACATCGACGCGGCCGCGATCACCGACCGCGAGGAGTTCGCCCGCTGCCTGGCCGGAGGGTTCGCGGAGGTCCTCGCGCTGCAGCCCGGGGCCGCCGAGCCCATGATCGTCGGATGAGCGCACACCACGTCGGCGGCTCGGGGGAGCCGCTGCTGCTGCTCCACGGGATGACCTCCTCCTGGCGGGCCTGGAAGCCGCTGCTGCCCATGCTGGAGGAGCACCACGAGGTCTGGGCGGTCACGATGCCCGGGCACCTCGACGGCCCGTCGATGCCCGAGGGCGAGTTCAGCATGGACCTGATGGTCGACGCCCTGGTCGAGGAGCTCGACGCGCTGGGTGTGCCGGAACGGCCGCACGTGGTCGGCAACTCCCTGGGCGGCTGGGCCGCGCTGGAGCTCGCCCGCCGCGGCCGGGCCCGCTCGGTCGTCGGGCTGTCCCCGGCCGGGGCCTGGTCGGTGCCCTCGGACCTGTACCGGCTGCTCGTGGTGTTCCGGCTCGGGGCACTGCTCGCCGGGTGGGCGCCGATGCGCACGCTGGCCTCGTGCGGGGCGATCCGCAGGCTGCTCCTGCTCACCGTGGCCGAGCACGCCGACCGCTACACCGCCGACGAGGTGGCCGAGCTGTTCGACGACCTCGCCGGCTGCACCATCCTGGAGCCGCTGCTGTCCGCGGCGCGGATGGACACCGCCATCACACCGTTCGAGCAGCTGCCCTGCCCGGTGCGGGTCGCCTGGGCCGGCTCCGACCGCACGATCCCCTACGGCCGCTACGGCCGCCCGCTGATGGACGCCGTCCCCGGCGCCGAGCTGGTCGTGCTCCCCGGCGTGGGCCACGTGCCGATGGTGGACAACCCGGCGCTGGTGGCCTGGACGATCCTGCAGCACACCCGCTACCAGGTCGCGTCGTGACCGGCCCCGGCAACGCCCTCGCCGACCTCTCCGCCGCCCTCGACGGCTGGGCCCCCGGACCGCTCGTCGGCACCGACACCGTCACCCCGTGGTCGGTCGCCGCGTTCTCCGGGCTGCTCGACCTCGACCCGGTCGCCGCCGACGGGGACCCGCTCCCGCCGCTGTGGCACTGGCTCGCCTTCCTCGACACCCCGCCGATGTCCGCGCTCGGCGACGACGGCCACCCCCGCGAGGGCCACTTCCTGCCGCCGGTCCCGGACCGGCGCCGCATGTTCGCCGGCGGACGCCTGACCTGGCACGCCCCGTGGCGGGTCGGCGAACCGGTGACCCGCCGCCAGGAGCTCGGCCCGGTCCGGGTCAAGCAGGGCCGCAGCGGCGAGATGGCGTTCGTGACGACGCGGGCGGAGTTCCGCCGCGGCGACACGCTGCTCTGCGTCGAGGAGCAGGACATCGTCTACCGCTCGCAGCCGGCCGGCACCGTCCGGGGCACGGTCGCGCCGGACCCGGCGCCGCGCCCGGAGCACGAGTGGGCCTTCACCGTGCCGACCGGCCCGGAGCTGCTGTTCCGGATGTCGGCGTTGACCTACAACACCCACCGCATCCACTACGACCTGCCCTACGTCACCGGCGTCGAGGGCTACCCCGGCCTGGTCGTGCACGGCCCGCTGTTCGCCCTGCTCGGCCTGGAGATCGCGCGCCGCCACCGCCCGACGGCGTTCGTGCGCGGCTTCGAGTACCGCCTCACCGCACCGGCTTTCGCCGGCGCCGACGTCTGGGTCGGCGGGACCCCGGACGGGGACCGCATCGACGTCGCGGCCGGGTCCGACGGGGCACCGGAGTCGGTGCGGGGGAGCATCGAGCTCGCGACCTGAGCCTGCCCGGCTCCTGCCCCGGTGCACCACGGCTCCGTCCTCAGCTCTCCCCGGCCCCGGTCGTTGCCCCGCCCCCGGTCATCGCGGCGATCGCCTCGGTGACGGCCTGCTCCACCCGCTCACCGTCGACGCCCGACCGGGTCAGGACACCGTCGCCGTCCTCCTGCTCCAGCAGGGCGAGCAGGACGTGCTCGGTCCCGACGTAGTTGTGCCCCATCCGCAGTGCGTGCCGGAAGGTCAGCTCCAGGGCCTTCCTCGCGGCCGGGTCGAACGGGATCAGGGCGGGCACCGTCGTCGCCCGTTCCGGGAGCGCGGCGACGGCGGTCTCGCGCAGTGCCGCGGTGTCGGTCCCCAGCCCGGTCAGCAGCGCGACGGCCAGCCCCTGCGGCTCGGCGAGCAGCCCGAGGACCAGGTGCGCCGGGGTGATCCGGTCGCTCTCGGCCGTACGGGCCTCGTTCTGCGCGGAGACCACGACGTTGCGGGCCCGCGGGGTGAACCGCTCGAAGCCCTGCGCCATGTTCTCCGGGGCGTCCGGACGGGTGACGAACCGCTTCTGCGCGGCCTGCTTGGAGACCCCCATGCTGCGGCCGATGTCGGTCCACGACGCCCCGGCCCGGCGGGCCCGGTCCACGAAGTGGCCGATCAGGTGGTCGGCGACCTCGCCGAGGTGGTCCCCGGCGAGCACGGCGTCGGAGAGCTGCTCCAGCGGGTCCTGGTGGACCGAGGTGATGGCGTGGATGAGGTCGTCGAGGCGGACGGTGCCCCCCAGGGGTGTCGGTGACGTCATGCGTCAACCGTAAGTTGACGACGGTTGTTCGTCAACCTCGGGTTGACGATCACTCGTGTTCGGGCAGCAGGGGCACCTGCAGTCCCTCGTCGTGGCCGAGGCGGCTGGCGCGGCCGACCGAGGCCGAGCCGAACCGGCTCCGGACGGCGTCGAGCGCGGTGTCCAGGGCCGGACCGGTGTGGGCGTCGAGGGGAAGCTCCAGCTGCAGGGCGTCGTCGCGGTCCAGGTTGGTCAGCGACAGGCCGAGCAGGGTGATGCCGCGGGCGTGGATCTCGGGAAGGGCGTCGCTCAGCAGCCGGCGGGCGGCGGAGAGGATCGTCGGCGTGTGCGCGGTCGCGACCGGCAGCGTGTGCGACCGCGTGATCCGTGCGTAGTCGCCGAACCGCACCCGCAGCACGACGGTGCGGCAGACCCGGCCGCCCGTCGCGGCCCCACCCGCGTCGCGCGGTACGGACGGGCCGTCGATGTCGACGGTCTCGTCCGGCTCGTCGCGGTCGGACCCGCGGGGGGCGCGCAGGCGCCGGGCCAGCCGGTCGACGGTCGAGGCCAGGATGCCGTCGAGCTCGGTGTCGGTGCGCGGGTGGCGACCCAGGGCCCGCTGCGACCCGATCGAGCGGCGTGTCCGGTGCGTGTCCACCGGGCGGGAGTCCCGCAGGTGCGCGAGCGCGTGCAGGTGCCGTCCCGCGGCCGGCCCCAGGTAGGACACGAGCGCGGCCTCGCCGAGCGCGGCGACGTCGGCGACGGTCCGCACGCCCACCTCGTGCAGTCGCCCCGCCGTCACCGCCCCGACGCCCCACAGGCTGCGCACCGGCAGCGGGTGCAGGAACTCCCGCTCCCGCGCCGGGTCGACGACGAGCAGCCCGTCCGGTTTCGACGCCCCACTGGCCACCTTGGCGAGGAACTTGGTGCGGGCCACGCCGACGCTGATCGGCAGCCCCGCCTCCCGGGCCACCCGCTCGCGCAGCCGCGCGGCGATCTCCCGGGGCGTGCCCGCGATCCTCGCCAGCCCGCCGACCTCCAGGAACGCCTCGTCGATCGACAGCCCCTCGACCTCCGGGGTCGTGTCGCGGAACAGCGCGAACACCCGGCGGCTCGCCTCGGAGTAGGCCGCCATCCGCGGCGGGACGACGATCGCCTGCGGGCACAGCGCCCGCGCCTGGCGGCCGTTCATGGCGGTCCGCACGCCGTGCGCCTTGGCCTCGTAGCTCGCGGCCAGCACGACACCGCCGCCCACGACCACCGGCCGCCCCTGCAGGCGCGGGTCGTCGCGCTGCTCGACCGACGCGTAGAACGAGTCCAGGTCGGCATGCAGGATGGTGGCCAGGCCGCGCACGAACACATGTTCGCATGCGGCGGGGTCCGCGGCGAGCGGCTGCGCCCGACGGCTCAGGCGCCCCCGGTCCGGCTGCGCCAGCGTTCCCGGGCCCGGCGTGCGGCCTTGGCCACCGCGGCGTCCGGGTGGTGCTCGCCGAGCGCGGCCAGCACCTCGCCGACCCGCGGGTGGTCCAGCTGCCACACGGCGTCGAACACCTCGAGGGTCTCGGGCGGGAACTCGGCGGCGAACGCGTCCGGCCAGTCCTCGGCGTCGACGGTGTCCAGCGCGACGGCCAGCACGTCGATCGAGGCGGTGAGCAGCAGCTCCGGCTCGACGGCGTCGGCGTCGAGCTCTCCGCGCGCGACCAGCCGGCGCGCCACCATGCCGCGGTGCGGGCCGTCGAGGTGGTCGTGCAGCAGGGTGTCGACGGCCTCGGCGCCGAAGCGGTCCGCGGCCACGCCGGTCGCGGTGAGGGCGACGAGCAGGGGCTGGCCCGGCGCGAGCGCCGCCGCCACGAACTCGGCCACCGCCCGCGCCGGATCGGGCTGCGCGGCGTGCCAGGCGTCGATGTCGCGGCGCCATTCGTCGGGCGGGACCTCTCCGGCCAGCTCGACGATCTCCGCGGCCGAGGCGACCGCCGGGTCCGGCCGGGTCGGGTAGTGCAGGTCCTCCGCGGCGAGCAGCAGCAGCGCGCACGCGACCCCGCCCGGGGTGAGCTGCACGATGCCGCCGACCCGGACCTCCTCCGCCCCGTCGGGCTCGTGGCTCGACCCGGTCCAGGCGACCATCCCGAGCCGCTCCAGCTGCTCCAGCAGCGTCGCGGTCCGGAGCGAGGCGACGTCGGCGTCCCCGTCGGCGTCCTCGGTCCAGTCGAGCAGCACGTCCAGGGCGTGGCGCAGGTCGTCGTGGTCGACGCCGTCGTCGACGTGGCGCAGCAGGAACAGCAGGGCCGGGGTCGCGTCCTCCGACGGCGGACCCTCCTCGGCGCGCAGCAGCGCCTCGATCGCCTCGTCGTCGATCTCACCGGTGAACACCACGTCCGCTTCGGGTGCGGTGTCGTCGACCGGGGTCGGCGCGGCCTCCCGGACGGGCAGGTCCGGGTCCACGGTGTCCTCGGCGGCGACGTGCGGCCAGCCCGTCGACAGCGCGCCCACCTCGCGGGCGGCGAGCACCAGGTCCTCGTGGGCGGAGGTGTCGTCCAGCCCGGCGAAGCGCGGCACCGCCACCAGCCGCCCCGACTCCCGCCGGACGGCGCCGGCGCGCACGCTCGTCTCCAGCACCCAGGTCAGGGTCCGCAGCCGGGTCGAACGGTCGAGGCGGACGACACGGTCCGGCTCGTCGCCGGTGCCGAGCAGACCGACCAGCTCGCGGGCGTCGGCCAGGCGCAGGTTGCCCGTCGCGGTCAGGGACCGGCCGCGCGGGCCGCACCAGCCGGCCAGCGCCCGCGCGTCGTGCAGGATCCGGGCCTGCGCCGCGGACGCCGCCCGGTCGGCGGGCGAGGGGATCCGCACCGGGTCCGGGTCGTCGCCCAGCTCGGTGAGCAGCGGCGACCCGGCCCCGGCCTCCAGCTCGTCGTACTCCTCGACGTACTCGCCGCACAGCCGCCGCACCTGCGACGGCCGCGGCGAGCCCGGGGCGAGCAGCCCGCGCTCGTCGAGGAACTCCACGAACGCGGCGACGCTGGCGGGCACCAGCCGCACCGGCAGCCGGTGCTCCAGCACGATGTGCGGGCACCAGCCGTCGAGGAAGGTCTCGACGTGCTCCAGCGGCCAGTCGGCGAGGTCGCCGTCGCCGGCGAGCCACTTGTACTGCAGCAGCAGCTCCGCCGACATCGGTTCGGCGACCACCTCGTTCTCGGTCAGCCACGCCGCGAACCCGTCGAGGAGTTCCTGGGCGGCCGCGTGGAACTCGTCGTCGGAGTCCGGGCCGAACCGCATGCGCATGGGCCGAGTGTGCACGCCCGGCACCGGCCACACACCCACGGGCGCCGATCGGCGTGTCCGGAGCAGGTCGTGCCGCGGGCGGGCAGGATGGGCCCGGACATGACCACACTGTTCGCCCTGCTGATCGCCGCGACGGCGATGGTCGGCAACACCGTCGCCGCCCTCTGGGAGGCCCGCGGCAGCCGGCTGGCGAAGTACGGGCGCCCGGTGTGGCTCCAGCCGTGGTTCCTGGCCGGGCTGCTCGCCGACGTCGTGGCCTGGGTGCTCACCGTCGTCGCGCTGCGGTACCTGCCGGTCTTCGCGGTGCAGTCGATCCTGGCGGGCGCGATCGCGCTGACCACACTGGCCGACCACGACTGGAACCCGTGGAACCTGATCCGGCGCGACCGGTGGGCGGTCGTCGCGGTGCTGGCCGGGCTGGTCGTGGTGGCCGCGAGCGCCGCGCCGGACCGCCCGGACGCGCTGCCCCCCGTGGCCACCCCGGTCCTGCTGGTGTCGTTCGTGGTGATCCTGGCCGCCGCCCCGTTCGTGTGGCGGGCCGGACGGCCGATGCTGCTGGCGCTGCTGGCCGGGCTGGGCTTCGGCGGGACCGCGCTGGCCGTCCGCGCGATCCACCCCGGCCCGCTCCGATGGGAGACCGCGGGCAACCTGCTGCTCGACCCGCTGGTGTACGGCGTCGTCGCGATGGGGGTGCTCGGGGTGCTGGCCTTCGCCCGCGCCCTGCAGGACGGCGCCGTCGGCCCGGCGACGGCGGTGCTGTCGGTGACCGAGGTGGTCGTGCCCGGTCTCGTCGGGATCGCGCTGCTCGGCGACCGGATCCGGCCCGGCTGGGAGGGGGCGGCGCTGGCCGGGGTCCTCGTCGCGCTCGGCGGGGTGATCGCGCTGACCCGCCCGGACCCGGAGTCGGTCCGCCGCCGCGTGCACTGAGCCGCGGCCCCGGGGGAACACCTCCGCCCGGCTGTGGTGTTGCCCCCACATGACGAGCACCCTCACCGCCCACGACGCGTGGCGCACCGCGCGCGAGCAGACCCTCCGCGAGCCGCACGGCTGGCTGTCCCTGACCGCGCTGCACTGGCTCGACGACGGTGACGGTGCCGTCCCCGGGCTGCCCGGAACCTGGCGCGCCGCGGGTCCCGACAAGGTCGCGGTCACCGCCGTCGCGGACGACGGGATCGTGCTGCCCGGCGCGACCGGCCCGCTCGACGGCACCGCGCACGTCCGGCCCGTCGACGGCGCCCCCGGCGTGATGGTCGCGGTGGGGGAGCGGGTCGTCGAGATCGCGCGGCGCACCGACTCGTGGGCGCTGCGCGTGCGCGACCCGCAGGCCCGCACCCGGACCGCGTTCACCGGGGTGCCCGCCTGGCCCTACGACCCGGCCGCCGTCGTCGACGCCGTGTTCACCCCCTACGACGCGCCGCGGACGGTGACGGTCGACGCCGTCGTCGCCGGGTTGCAGCACTTCCCGACCGCGGTCGGCGAGGTCGCGTTCGCCTGGGCCGGCGCTCCGCAGCGGCTCGTGGCGCTGGCCGGTAAGGACGGCGGCCTGTCGCTGCACTTCCGCGACGCCACCTCCGGGGACACCACCTACGGCGGCGGCCGCATCCTGCGCACCGACGACCCGGCGCCGGACGGGACGCTGGAGGTGGACCTGAACCGGGTGGTGAACCTGCCGTGCGCGTTCACCGCCCACGCCACCTGCCCGCTGCCGCCCGCCGGAAACACCCTGGACGTGGCCGTCGAGGCGGGGGAGAAGAGCCCGCTGCGGCCCGACCTCGCCTGAGGCCCCCGGTCCTGCCGCGGTGAGGGGGAGTTGCAACCTCCCCGCAACCGGTGTCGTGGATCACGCGGGTGGTGTTCACTCACCTCCGTTGCCCCGACGACCGCGGCAGGACGGCGAGCGCCGCCCCGGTCGTGGCGAACCGCTCGCAGGAGGTGCCCGTGACCACGACGCAGGAGAAGTCCGCCGCACGCACGACCGCGGAGGGTTGGCTCACCGCCTTCGCCGACGCCCTGTCCGCCCGCGACATCGACCGCGCCGTCGCGCTGTTCGCCGACGAGAGCTACTGGCGCGACCTGGTCGCGTTCACCTGGAACCTGAAGACCGTCGAGCACCACGACGGCGTCCGCGACCTGCTCGAGAACACCCTCGACGGGACCGACCCGTCGCACTGGGAGATCTCTGCGGAGCCGACCGAGGCCGGCGGTGTCACCGACGTGTGGTTCACCTTCGAGACCGCCGTCGGGCGCGGCTCCGGGCACGCCCGCCTCGTCGACGGGAAGGCCTGGACGTTCCTCACCACCCTCGACGAGTTGAAGGGGCACGAGGAGCCCCGCGGCGAGAACCGGCCGTTCGGCACCGAACACGGCGCCAACCCGGACCGGGTCACCTGGAAGGAGCGCCGCGAGGCCGAGCTGGCCGAGCTGGGGCGCACCCGCGACCCCGAGGTCGTGATCATCGGCGGCGGCCAGGGCGGTATCGCGCTGGGCGCCCGGCTGCGCCAGCTCGGCGTCGACACGATCATCGTCGAGCGCAACGAGCGGCCCGGCGACTCGTGGCGCAAGCGCTACAAGAGCCTCGCCCTGCACGACCCGGTCTGGTACGACCACCTGCCGTACCTGAAGTTCCCGGACAACTGGCCGGTGTTCGCGCCGAAGGACAAGATCGGCGACTGGCTGGAGTTCTACACGCGGATCATGGAGCTGAACTACTGGGGCTCCACCACCGCGCGCAGCGCCGAGTTCGACGAGGCGTCCGGCCGATGGAGCGTCGTCGTCGACAAGGCGGGCGAGCAGATCACCCTGCGCCCGCGCCAGCTCGTGATCGCGCTCGGCGTCTCCGGCAAGCCGAACATCCCCGACTTCCCGGGCCGGGAGCAGTTCCGGGGCGAGGTGCAGCACTCGTCGCAGCACCCCGGCCCGGACGCCTACCGGGGCAAGAAGGTCGTGGTCATCGGGTCGAACAACTCCGCGTTCGACATCTGCGGTTCGCTGTGGGAGGTCGGCGCCGACGTCACCATGGTGCAGCGCTCGTCCACCCACATCATCAAGTCCGACACGCTGATGGAGTACGGCCTCGGGGACCTCTACTCCGAGCGCGCGGTCAAGGCGGGCGTCGACACCCACACCGCCGACATGATCTTCGCGTCGCTGCCGTACCGGATCATGCACACGTTCCAGAAGCCCGCCTACGACAAGGCCCGCGAGGTCGACGCGGACTACTACCGGCGGCTGGAGGAGGCCGGGTTCGAGCTGGACTTCGGCGACGACGACTCCGGCCTGTTCATGAAGTACCTGCGCCGTGGCTCGGGCTACTACATCGACGTCGGTGCCGCCGAGCTCGTCGCCGACGGCAAGGTGAAGCTGGTCCGCGGGCAGATGCAGGAGTTCACCGAGAAGGGGGTGCGGCTCGCCGACGGCACCGAGCTCGACGCCGACCTCGTCGTGTTCGCGACCGGCTACCGGTCGATGAACGGCCTCGCCGCCGACATCGTCGGCCAGGACGTCGCGGACAAGGTGGGCAAGGTGTGGGGCCTGGGCTCGGACACGACCAAGGACCCCGGTCCCTGGGAGGGCGAGCAGCGCAACATGTGGAAGCCCACCCAGCAGCAGAACCTGTGGTTCCACGGCGGCAACCTGCACCAGAGCCGGTTCTACTCGCTGTACCTGGCGTTGCAGCTCAAGGCGCGTGAGGCGGGCATCGACACCCCCGTCTACGCGCTGCAGGAGCGCCACCACCTCTCCTGACCGCCGAGCGGGAGAGACCTGTCGGGGACGGTCACCGCCGCACTACGGTGCGGTGGTGACCGTCCCCGACATCGCGGTGCAGGCCGCGCGGGCGCTGTGGGCCGAGCTCGAACCGGTCCACGACGTCGTGTACTTCGCCCCCGAGGCGCGGGCGGCCGCCGAGGCGGCCGGGTTCCGCGGGTTCTGGCGCGGCTACTTCGCGATGCGCGCCGCCCCGCTGGGGCCGGTGGGCGCGGCTCCGGTGACGGCCGCGTTCCACGGCTTCCACCCGTCGATGGTCGCCCGTGCGCTGCCCGGGGTCTGGTCGCCGGGGTCCCCCGACGGGGCGCTCGCG
>NZ_WWFY01000742.1:0-350 GCF_009864975.1 Pseudonocardia sp. SID8383 | reverse complement strand
GCCGCTGGGAGCTGGTGAACGGCCATCCCGCCGCCAGCCCGGCGATCACCTCGCAGGCGCTCGGGTTCTCCTTCCACCGCACCCGCGACGACCGCTGGGTGATGCCGCTCAACCCCTACCCGGCACTGCGTGCCCGGGCCGAGACCTTCCTCGGGGTGCCCGAGAGCGGCGTCGCCGACGCGGTCGTCCGGTGGGACGCCGCCGAGCTGGAGGCGGCCGCGAGCGACGCCGGCATCGTCATGCCGATGGCCCGCACGCCCGCCGAGTGGCTCGCGACCGAGCAGCACGCGGCGCTGGCCGGCACCCCGCCGATCACCCTGCGCCGCATCGGCGACGCCCCGCCCGAGCCG
>NZ_WWFY01000741.1:0-354 GCF_009864975.1 Pseudonocardia sp. SID8383 | reverse complement strand
CACCGCGCTCGCCGGCGCCGGGTCGGCGCGGGTCGACGTCGAGCTGGACTCGGTCACCGGCCCGGTGCGCGCCTCCGGCCCCGCCCGCTTCACCCCGTTCGCCGCGGACCTCACCGTCGCCGTCGGCACCCGTGGTGCCCAGGTCAGGGTGCTCGACGACCGTGCCTGGGCCCGGTTCGGCGGCAGCGACCGCTGGCAGCCGCTGTCCACGGGGCTCCTCCCGGTCGGTGCCGTCGGCGGGATGCTGCACGCCGCGCCCGGGCTGCGCGACGTCGTCGCCGCGCCGGGGGCAGCCGACGTCGACGGCGTCGCCGCGACGACCTACACCGGGTCGGTGGATCTCGCCGCCGCACG
>NZ_WWFY01000740.1:0-519 GCF_009864975.1 Pseudonocardia sp. SID8383 | reverse complement strand
GTGCTGGGCTGGTGGCAGGGCGCGCAGCGGCTGAAGACGCTGCTGGCCCCGCCGGGTGCGGCGATCGACGACCTGGGCGCCTGGGTGGCGACCGGCGTGCAGGGCACCGACCTGGTGCCGCTGCTGGGCGGACAGCCGCTGGACTGGACGCCGACGCCGGGGCGCGCGCTGTTCCTCGACCGCTCCCGGCACGGCCGCCCGCAGCTGGTCATCCTGACCGACGCGGGCGGCGGCGGCCCGGACACCGTCGCCGGAGGTGGGGTGTGAGTGCCGTGGAGCGCTACCGCGCGGTCGTGGCCGAGCTGGCCGGCGCCGTCGTCGACCTGCGGGAACGCGACGCCCGGCGGGCCGAGGAGCTGCGCCGCGAGCTGCGCGGCACCGAGCGGGAGCTGCGCGACGCCGCGGATCGGCTCACGCTGGCCCGCGGCATGTTCGAGCTGCGCTGGGAGGCGGCGTTGCAGCTGATGTGGTCGGCCGAGGAGCCGGGGCGGCCCCGGCCGCGCCCCGACCTGCGGGCCG
>NZ_WWFY01000739.1:0-566 GCF_009864975.1 Pseudonocardia sp. SID8383 | reverse complement strand
ACGGACGCCGCCACCGTCGGCCTGCTCGGGACCGTGCCGTGGGAGCTGCTGCCGCCCGTGCCGCTGGCCCAGGCCTGCGGGGTCGAGGGGCCCCTGCACGACGTGCTGCGGATGCAGGCCGCGCAGCTGCGGCGGCGGCACGAGCTCGCCGCGCTCGCGATGGTCCTCGCGCAGAGCGCGGTCCTCGACGTCGCGGCGGGCCGGTGGGAGACGGCCGAGGCCGGGGCCACCGAGGGCCTGCGGCTGGCCGAGGAGGTCGGGGCGGACCACGTGGCGAGCCAGTGCCGGCTCTGTCTGGCCAACCTGGCCGCGGCCCGCGGCGACGCCCCCGGACTGGACGGCCACACCACCCGGGCGCTGGCCGTCTCGGTCCTGCAGGGGGTGCGCGCGCTCACCGCGTCGGCGTACTGGGTGCGGGGCCGGGCCGCGCTGTTCGAGGGCAGGCCCCGCGACGCCCTGCACCACCTGATGCCGCTCGGCGAGCCCGGCCACGAGGCCGCCCACCCCACGTTCGCGCTGCTCGCCGCCCCGGACACCGCCGAGGCCGCGACGCAGGAGGGCCGTAC
>NZ_WWFY01000738.1:0-633 GCF_009864975.1 Pseudonocardia sp. SID8383 | reverse complement strand
GTCGCCACCGCGCCGACCCCCGGCACGGCGGCCAGCGCGGCCGGGTCCGGGGAGCCCGCGACGGCGATCCGGCCGCCGTACAGCGCGGTCGCGGCCGGGTCGCCGTCGGGCACCACCAGTGCGTTCCCGTTCCCGGAGCGCAGCGGCACGACCCCGGTGACGGTCAGCGTCCGGCCGCCGATGCCGACGAGCGCGCCGGGTGCGAGACCGGTGCGCTCCGCGGTGCCCGCGCCGACCAGCACCTCACCGGGCCCCGACGGCAGCCGGCCCGCCGTCAGCGGGTCCAGGGTGCTCAGCGGCCCGGTCATCGGGTCGGTGGAGAGCGTCCAGCTGCCGCTCGCGGCACCCGCCTCGACCGAGGAGGGCCCGGAGCGCGACTCCGACACCGCGTCGACCCCGGGAACCGCCCGCAGCCGGTCGACGACCGCGGCGGGGTCCGCGCCGTCGGACGGACCGCCGGTCTCGAGGCTGTACGCCGCTCCGGCGGGCACCGAGGACAGGCTGCCGGTGACCTCGCCGCGCAGGGTCGCGGTGAGGATCACCGCGCCGGCGGCGAACACCGTCGCCACCAGCACGGCGAGCCCGGTCAGCAGCAGCCGTCGCGGGCTGCGCCGGGCGCCGGCGACGGCCGCG
>NZ_WWFY01000737.1:0-668 GCF_009864975.1 Pseudonocardia sp. SID8383 | reverse complement strand
CGACGCCCTGGTCGTCGTGTCCGGCTGGCAGCACGCCGCGACGACGGTCCGCGACACCGCCCGCGCGGCGCAGACCACGCCGACCGCGCTCGGCGGGACCTACCTCGCGCCGTGGCTGCTGACCGGGGGAGTGCTCGGGCAGAGCCCGGGCACCCTGCTCCCGCTGGACTTCGGCCCGCAGGAACAGGTCCCGCAGCGCTACGTGCGGACGCTCGCCGCCGTCGCACCGGGATCCGCCCCGTCGCTGTCGGGGCTGCGCACCTGGGCGGCGACGACCGGAGAGGCCTACACCGACCCGGCACCGGCTCTGTACGGTGCCGCCCCGGTGAGCGTGCCGATGACCGCCGCCGACGACGACGGCGGGCACCACGGTGCCCCCAACGAGGCCGCCTGGTTCCCGGGCGGCGCGATCGTCCGGATCGGCTCCGCGCTGACCGGGCCCGGGCGGGCGGACACCGACCCCGGGACCGGCGCCCCCGCCGGACCCACCCCCTGACCAGCACCACCCACGAGGAGGCTCCCGTGTCGATCACGAAGGACCCGCCCGGCCGGTCGCCGGGCACACTGGCCCGCGCGTTGCGCGAGCTGCCCGGCAGCGGGCGCACCGCGTTCGGGCCGCAGGACCGCGCCGCCGCCCCGCCGCAGTGGCGGGTCGTCGCCGTCGGCCT
>NZ_WWFY01000736.1:0-707 GCF_009864975.1 Pseudonocardia sp. SID8383 | reverse complement strand
CGCCCGCGCCGCGGATCGCGCTCACCCCGATGCACGGCGTCGGCGGCGCGACCGCGGTCGCCGCGCTCGCCCGGGCCGGGGTGCACGACGTCGCCGTCGTCGCGAGCCAGGCCGTGCCCGACCCCGACTTCCCGACGGTCGCCTTCCCGAACCCGGAGGAGCCCGGCGCGACCGACGCGCTGCTCGCGCTGGCCGCCCGGAGCGGCGCGGACCTCGCCGTCGCGCTGGACCCGGACGCCGACCGGTGCGCGCTCGGCGTCGCCTTCCCCGACGGCTGGCGGATGCTGTCCGGCGACGAGACCGGCGTGCTGCTCGGCGACCACGTCCTGCGGACCGGGACCGCGGCGGACCCGCTGGTCGCGACGACCGTCGTGTCGTCGTCGATGCTCGCCCGGGTCGCGGCCGCCCGCGGGGCCCGCTCCGCCGAGACCCTCACCGGGTTCAAGTGGATCGTGCGGGCCGGCGACGGGCTCGTCTTCGGCTACGAGGAGGCGATCGGACTCTGCGTCGACCCCGACGGCGTCCGGGACAAGGACGGCGTCTCCGCCGCCGTCGTCGCCGCGGACCTGGTACGCGGGCTCGCCGCGGCCGGGTCGTCGGTGCCGCGGCGGCTCGACGAGCTGGCGGCGGAGTTCGGCGTGCACGCCACCCGGGGTGTCTCGATCCGGATGGCCCCCGTCGAGCGCGACGCCGCCGTCGCCCGGCTG
>NZ_WWFY01000735.1:0-802 GCF_009864975.1 Pseudonocardia sp. SID8383 | reverse complement strand
CGGCGTCCGGCGCGCCGCCCGCCCCTGAGACCGCGCCGCACCCGACGCGTCCCACCGGGCCGCCGCCCCGACCACAGCGGCACCCGACCGTCGCGGCGTCCGGGCCTCCGCGCCACCCGACCACCGCCGTCCGACGATCACGACGGGAGTGACCGGCGTCGCACCCACCGGACCGGTACGGGCGGGAACCGGACAGGCCCCACCGGCGACCACTTCCGGCGTGCGCCCCCGCACCTCCCCCGCCCCCGAGGAGTACCTGTGATCTCGTCGTTGCCGCTGGCCTGGGCCCTGACGGCGGTGTTCGCCGCCACCGGGTTCTACGCGCTGACCCGCTGGGCCACCGCGGTCTCGGAGCGTCGCTCCGCCGCGCACCGCACCGCGGAGCTCGCGCACCTGCTGATGAGCGCGGCGATGGTCGTCATGACCTGGACCTGGTACGGCAGCGCCGGGCTGTGGACCCAGATCGTCCTGTTCTCCGTGCTGGGTGTGTTCTTCCTGGTCACCGCGTCACGCGGGGTGCCCTGCGGACCCTCGGGGCGGGTCGCGGGTGCGGCGCACGCACTGATGGCCGCGGCGATGGTCTGGATGCTCGCCGCGATGCCGCTGATCATGGCCTCACCGGCGGAGGCCGCGGGCGGCGGCGGTGCCCACGCCCACCACGGCGGCGGTGCCGCCATGGACATGTCCGGGACGGCCCGCGCGGCGGGCCCGGCCGGGTGGGCGATCGCGGTGACCGTGACGCTGTGCGCGGTGCTCCTGGCCGCCGCCGGGTACTGGGGTGCCCGCGCGCTGAGCCACGACC
>NZ_WWFY01000734.1:0-6136 GCF_009864975.1 Pseudonocardia sp. SID8383 | reverse complement strand
CCCCGACCGTCGACGGGCTGGTCGGCGTCGCCGCGGCGGACCTGCTCGCCGGCCGGGCCCCCGCCCCGGTCGAGCCGCTCTACCTGCGCCGCCCCGACGCGGTCGAGCCGACCGGCCGCAAGCGCGTCACCGCGTGAACGCCACCGTCTCGCTGGGCCCGCTGTACCGGGCCGACGCGGCGCGCTGCGCGGAGCTGGAGAAGATCCTGTTCCCCGGGGACGACCCGTGGAACGCGCAGGCCTTCCGCGACGCCGTCTCCTCCGGCCAGCTCTACCTCGCCGCCCGCGCCGGTGACGAGCTGGTCGGCTACGCCGGGCTCGCCGTCGTCGCCGGGCCGCCGATGGCCGAGGCGGAGGTGCACACGATCGGCGTCGACCCGGCCTGGCAGGGCCACGGCATCGGCCGCGCGCTGCTGCGGGGGCTGCTCGCCGTCGCCGACGAGCTGGCGGCCACGGTGTTCCTGGAGGTGCGCACCGACAACGTCCCGGCCCGCACGCTGTACGAGAGCCACGGGTTCACCGTGGTCGGGCTGCGCAAGCGCTACTACCGGCCGTCGATGGCCGACGCCCACACGATGCGCCGCGACCGCGTGCCCAAGGCCGCTCAGGACGTCGCGGACAGGTAGGACAGCAGGCGCAGCTCGTCGTCGGTCAGCTCCAGGGTGAGCATCGGCAGCAGCTGTTCCAGCTGCTCGACGGTGCGTGCGCTCGCGATCGGCGCGGTCACCGCGGGCTGCGCGGCCAGCCAGGTCAGGGCGATCGCCGGGACCGGGACGCCGTAGCCGGCGGAGATCTCGTCGAGCCCGGCCAGCACGGCGCGGCCGCGGGAGTCCAGGTACGCCGCCGCGCCCTCGGCACGCGGGCCCTCCGGGGAGGGGGAGTCGGGCCGGTACTTGCCGGTCAGGAAGCCCTTGGCCAGCCCGTAGTACGGGTGGACGGCCAGCTTCTCCGACTCGGCGAGCGGGGCCAGACCTGCCTCGAAGGCGTCGCGCTCCATGAGGTTGTAGTGCGGCTGGATGGTGCTGAACGCGGTCAGCCCGTCGCGCGCGGAGATCTCCAGCGCCGAACGCAGCCGCTCCGGGGAGAAGTTCGACGCGCCGACCTCGCGGACCAGCCCCTCGCGGACCAGGGCGTCGAACGCGTCGAGGGTCTCCTCCTGCGCGGTCGCCTCGTCGTCGCGGTGGGCGTAGTAGAGGTCGATCCGATCGGTGCCCATGCGGCGCAGCGAGTCCCGCGCCGCGGCCGCGACGTTCTCCGCCGACAGGCCCTCCCGGCCGGGCAGGGCACCGACCTTCGTCGCGAGGTGCAGCGCGTCGCGGTTGCCGCGGGCGGCCATCCACTCGCCGAGGATCGTCTCGGACTCGCCGCCGGAGTTCCCCGGTGCGCGCCACATGTAGGAGTCCGCGGTGTCGATCATCCGTCCGCCGGCGGCGACGAACGCGTCGAGGACGGCGAACGAGGTCTCCCTGTCCGCCGTCCACCCGAAGACGTTCGCGCCGAGAACCAGGTCAGCCACGCGTCCCAACCTACTCCGCTACAGCGGTCGCAGGCCCGGCCGACGGTCCTCGGTCACGAACCGTCCGCGGGTCTGCACCGGGGCGCCCGGCTGCCTCACGAACGGCACCACCTTGAACTCGGCCTCCATCCGGTCCGCGGTGAACCGGGTGCTGACGTAGCCGCGGCGGTTGTTGTGGAACCGGATGTGCGGATTGTCGGCGAGGACGGCGTCGGAGCCGTTCTGCTTCTCCGAGCCGTCGCCGCCCGAGGTGATCGAGCTGGACACCAGCTCGGTGCCGACCACCGGCGAGGCGGGGTCGTCGAAGCGGCGCTTCACGTCGGCGCCCCAGTGCGCGTGCACATCGCCGGTGAGGACGACGAGGTTGCGTGCGCCGCCGCGCCGCGTGGCCGCGGTCCAGGAGTCGACGACGCGGTCCCGGGAGCCGGGATAGCCGTCCCACGCGTCGGGGTTGAAGCCGCGCCCGGCGCCCGGGGTGAAGTCGACCTGGGAGAAGAACACCTGCTGGCCCAGCACGTCCCAGCGGGCGCGGGAGCGGGCGAAGCCGTCGGCGATCCAGCGTTCCTGTGCCGACCCGGGCAGCGAGCGGGCCGGGTCGGTGCGTTCCGCGCAGTCGCTGCGGAAGGTGTCCCCGCACGGCTGGTCGCCGCGGTACTGGCGGGTGTCGAGCATGTAGAAGGTGACCAGCCCGCCCCAGCCGACGCGGCGGTACAGCCGCATGGCCGCGCCGCGGGGGCGCTGGGCGGCGCGCAGCGGCATGTTCTCCCAGTAGGCGCGGAACGCGGCGGCCCGCCGCGCGGTGAAGTCCCCGGGCGGGTCGAGCGGGAGCTCCCGCACGTCGCCGGCCCAGTTGTTCTCGACCTCGTGGTCGTCGAACACGACGAGCCAGGGCGTGGCCGCGTGCGCGGCCTGCAGGTCGGTGTCGGCGTGGTACTGGGCCAGTCGCTGCCGGTAGCCGGCCAGCGTCGTCGTCTCCGGTCCGGCGTGGTCGCGCACGTTCCCGCCGGGCGCGACGTAGTCCTGCGCCGGGTACTCGTAGACGTAGTCGCCCAGGTGCAGCAGCACGTCCGGACGCTCCTCGGCCATCCGCCGGTAGGCCGTGAAGAAGCCGTGCTCGAACTGCGAGCACGAGGTGAAGGCCATGTGCACCGGTGTCATCGACGCCGGTGGGGGCGCGGTGCGGGTGCGGCCGGAGTCGGAGACGGTGCGGCCCACCCGGAAGCGGTAGTGGTAGTCGCGGCCGGGACGCAGCCCCGGCACCTCGACGTGCACGCTGTGGCCCGCGTCCGGCCCGGTGCGGACCCGGCCGCGACGCACGACCCGGGTGAAGCGCTCGTCGTCGGCGACCTCCCACTCGACGTCGGTGGCGCGGTTCCCGAGCCCGCCCAGGCCGTCCTCGGCGACGGGGTCGGTGGCGAGCCGGGTCCACAACACGACCGAGGTCGGATCGGGTTCCCCGGAGGCCACGCCGAGCCCGAACGGGTCGCCCGGCGGCCGGGCCGGGGCGGGTCCGGGCGCCGCGGCGGCGGCGCCGGGCAGCAGGGGTGCGGCGGCGGTGACGGCGGCGGCGCTGAGTCCGGCGCGCAGCAGCGAACGGCGGGAGGTGATCACGATGTGCAGTGCAACGCTCCCGATCGAGTGACACCGGGCCGTCGGTCGACGAGTACGTGAACAACGGGCGACGACCGGGAACTCCCGACACGCCCGAACGGCGCGGTTGAGCCCCCGCTCGGCTTCTGGCACTCTCATGGATAGAGTGCCAACGCGCGCGGCGGACGACCTCCGCCCCGGCACCCGCGACGGCGGGGCGGGAGTCGCCACGTGCGCGCTGCTGACACCGCTAGAGAACCCGTGACACCGGATTCACCCCAGGAAGGGGAGGTCATCGTCGTGGCGAACATCAAGCCGCTCGAGGACAAGCTCGTCGTCCAGGCCAGCGAGGCGGAGACCACCACCGCCTCCGGCATCGTCATCCCGGACACCGCCAAGGAGAAGCCCCAGGAGGGCAAGGTCCTGGCCGTCGGCCCGGGCCGGGTGGACGACAACGGCAACCGCGTCCCGCTCGACGTGGCCGTCGGCGACGTCGTCATCTACTCGAAGTACGGCGGCACCGAGGTCAAGTACAACGGCGAGGAGTACCTGATCCTCTCCGCGCGCGACGTGCTGGCCGTCGTCAACTGACGCGAGGCATCGCCTGACGTACCGCCCCGGGTGGTCCACCCTCACGGGTGGCCCGCACCGGGGCGGTCGCGTCTCTCCCCCGAGAACCCGAGTATCCCGAGAGGTAGCGAGAACAAGACATGGCGAAGCAGATCAGCTTCGACGAGGAGACCCGTCGCGCGCTCGAGCGCGGCGTGAACCAGCTCGCCGACGCGGTGAAGGTGACGCTCGGCCCGCGCGGCCGGCACGTCGTCATCGACAAGAAGTTCGGCGGCCCGACCGTCACCAACGACGGCGTCACCATCGCCCGTGAGGTCGACCTCGAGGACCCGTACGAGAACCTCGGCGCGCAGCTGGCGAAGACCGTCGCCACCAAGACCAACGACGTCGCGGGCGACGGCACCACCACCGCCACCGTGCTCGCCCAGGCGCTGGTGAAGGAGGGACTGCGCAACGTCGCGGCCGGTGCCGCACCGTTCGCGCTGGGCCAGGGCATCGCCGCGGCCTCGGCCAAGGTGTCCGAGGTGCTGCTGGCGAAGGCCACCCCGGTCGACGCCAAGAGCCACATCGCGCAGGTCGGCGCCATCGCCTCGCGCGAGCAGGAGATCGGCGACCTGATCGCCCAGGCCATCAACACCGTCGGCAAGGACGGCGTGATCACCGTCGAGGAGGGCTCCACCCTCTCGACCGAGCTGGAGATCACCGAGGGTCTGCAGTTCGACAAGGGCTACCTGTCGCCGTACTTCGTTACCGACTCCGAGTCCATGGAGGCGGCGCTCGACGACCCGTACATCCTGCTGCACCGCGACAAGATCGGGTCCATCCAGGATCTGCTGCCGCTGCTGGAGAAGGTGCTCGGCGAGGGCAAGCCGCTCCTGATCATCGCCGAGGACGTCGAGGGCGAGGCGCTGTCCACCCTGGTCGTCAACTCGATCCGCAAGACCGTCAAGGTCGCCGCGGTCAAGTCGCCGTTCTTCGGTGACCGCCGCAAGGCGTTCATGGACGATCTCGCGGTCGCCACCGGCGGTCAGGTCATCAACCCCGAGGTCGGCCTGAAGCTGAACGAGGCCGGGCTCGAGCTGCTGGGCCGCGCGCGGCGCGTCGTCGTCACCAAGGACGCCACCACGATCGTCGAGGGCGCCGGCTCCAAGGCCGACGTCGAGGGTCGTGTCGCGCAGCTCAAGCGCGAGATCGAGGAGTCCGACTCCGACTGGGACAAGGAGAAGCTCCAGGAGCGCCTGGCCAAGCTCTCCGGCGGCGTCGCGGTCATCAAGGCCGGTGCCGCCACCGAGACCGCGCTCAAGGAGCGCAAGCACCGCATCGAGGACGCCGTCGCGGCGACCCGTGCGGCGGTCGAGGAGGGCATCGTCCCCGGCGGTGGCTCCGCGCTGGTGCACGCCGCGGCGGAGCTCGCCGATGGCCTGGGCCTGACCGGTGACGCCGCGACCGGTGTCGCGATCGTCCGCAGGGCACTGTCGGCGCCGCTGTTCTGGATCGCCGAGAACGGTGGCGACGAGGGCGCGATCGTCGTGTCCCGCGTCGCCGAGGGCGGCTGGGGGACCGGGTACAACTCGGCCACCCGCTCCTACGGCGACCTGCTGGCCGACGGCGTCATCGACCCGGTCAAGGTGACCCGGTCGGCGGTGGAGAACGCCGCGTCCATCGCGCGCATGGTGCTGACCACCGAGAGCGCCGTGGTGGACAAGCCGGAGAAGGCCGACCCGGCCCCGGCCGGTGGCCACGGGCACGGCCACGGTCACTGATCCGGTCCGAGCACGACGACGGCGGGCGACCCTCGGGTCGCCCGCCGTTGTGCGTTGCGGGGCAGGGAGTGTGTGTGCCGTCCGACGGGAGATGGGAGCCCCCGCGGGTCGGGGCCCTCTCAGGCGGTGTGAACGGGAATCTCCACCGGCTGGACGGTCGCCTCGGCGGCGACCTTGAGCGTGCGGCGCGGACCGCGGATGATCGCGTCCCGCTCGGACTCGGACAGGCCGCCCCAGATGCCGTAGGGCTCGTGCACCTTCAGTGCGTGCTCGCGGCACTGCTGCACCACGGGGCACTCGGAACAGACCTGCTTCGCTCGGGTCTCACGACGGGCCCGGGCGGGACCTCGCTCACCCTCGGGATGGAAGAAGAACGCGCTGTCCATCCCCCGGCAGGCTCCCTCCATCTGCCAGTCGTAGATGTCGGCGACCGGGCCGGGAAGCCTCCGGATGTCCGCCATGTTCGTCACCTGCCTTCGCTATCGAACCTGACGACGCTCAGATTCCCTGGCCATGGCGGCCGCAAACCTGATTCGAGGTGAACGATGGTGCACGTCCGACAGGGTGGTGCACGGCGAGTGCCCTCGGCGGAGGTACGGGCCCTGCTCGCCGGGGCGGCGACGGACCGGGAGGTGGCCGCGGCGGGCCGCCCGGACGGGCCGGCGGAGCTGCGGTGGGCGGCCGCCGTCGCCCGGGGC
>NZ_WWFY01000733.1:0-955 GCF_009864975.1 Pseudonocardia sp. SID8383 | reverse complement strand
AGCAGCTGCGGCGGAGGCGGCGGGGGCTGTGGCGGCGGAGGCGGCTGCGGCGGCTGAGCCCGCGCGGGGGACCGGATCTGCCGTCCCCGCAGCTGCACCGTGGGGGGTGTGAAGCTGCGGGGACGGCTCGTACGGGCGGAGGTGGCGACATGACGGGTGTCCCGGGCGGGACCGGGGTCGGCTGGCGCAGCGGAATCGCCGCCGTCCTCGACGACGTCGACGGTCTCGCATTCCACGAGGTCATCGCCGAGCCGCTGCGCCCGGACGCGGTGCCGGCGTCGCTGCTGCGCAGGCCGGTCGTCGTGCACGGGGTCCGGCTGTCGCCCGGCTCGCCCGAGGGCGTCGACCCGGGGCGGGTCGCCCACCTCGCGGCCTGTGCCGCGGCGACGGGTGCGGCGCTGGTCAGCGAGCACATCGCGTTCACCCGGGCCGGCGGGATCGAGGCGGGGCACCTGCTGCCGCTGCCCCGCACCCGCGAGGCGCTCGACGTGCTCGTCGCCAACGTGACGGCGACGCGCGCGGAGCTGGACGTCCCGCTGGCGCTGGAGCCGATCGCGGCCCTGTTCGACTGGCCCGACGACGAGTTCGACGAGGCGGGCTTCCTGCACCGGCTGCACGACCGGACCGGGGCGCCGCTGCTCCTGGACGTCGCGAACGTGTTCGTCAACGCCCGCAACCGGGGCCGTGACCCGCGGGCGGACGTCGACGCGCTGCTCGCCGGGCTGCCGTCCGGGGCGGTGGCCTACTGCCACGTCGCCGGGCACGCCGCCGACGCGGCGGGGCTGCTGCACGACACCCACACCGACCCCGTCCCGGACGCGGTGCTGGCGCTGCTGACCCACACCGTCGCCCAACTGCCGGTGCCGCCACCGGTGATGCTGGAACGCGACGGCCGCTACCCGCCCGCCGCGGTGCTGCGCGCGGAGCTGGACGCCGTCGCGGCTGCCGCCGGGCA
>NZ_WWFY01000073.1:0-10927 GCF_009864975.1 Pseudonocardia sp. SID8383 | reverse complement strand
CGGCCGGGCCGTGGGACCCGTTGCGGTGCGCGGCCGCGGGCGGCTCGGGGGCACGCCACTCGGCCAGGAGGGCGTCGGCGAGCGGCGACCCGCCTGCCGCGTCGGGTGTCCACGACGGGCCGGTCCACGACGGGTCCCGGGGTGCCGTCGGTGCCGGCCCGTCCGCGAGGAGCCCGGATACGCCCAGCGGGTCGGCGGGGTCGATGCCCGCGGGTCGTCGACCTCCGGCGTTCGTCGTGTCGCCCGACGCCCGGTCGGACGACCCTGCGGCGTTCGCCGTGTCCGGCGTACCGGTGGTGTCCGTAGTACCCGGCGTACCGCTCGCCGACGACGCATCCGCCGCGAGGCCGGCCTCGCCGGGACGATGACCGTTCCGGTCCGCGCCCGTGGATCGGCCCACGGTCCGGTCGTCCGGCGACGGGTCGGCGGATCCGGCGCCGTTCATCGTGCCGGGGTCCAGGAGCAGGCTCTCCGACGGCGCCCAGCGCACCGGGAAGCGTCCGGCCGCCGGGAGGCCGTTCGTGGCCCCGGCTCCCGTGGCGCCGTCGTTCCCGGGCCCGGTCGGATGGTCGTCCCCGGCCCCGGCTCCGTCCGAGCGACCGTTCCTGCTCTCCGTGCCGGTGAACCGGTCGTCCCCGGGCCGATCGTCGGTCGGGCGATCGTGGTCGGGCTCGGTGTGGCCGGTTCCGGCGGGTCGGTCGGTCCCGGCACCGACCTCGCCTTCCTCGACGGGCGTCCCGGCGGGCGGGGCGGCTCCGTCCCGCCGGTCCGCGCCGGAGGGCGGGTCCGCGCTGGCGGGGCGGGACGCGGCGAACCCTGGTTCCGGCGTACTGCGACCGGCGCTGTCCCGGTTACCGGCACCGGGCCCGCCCGTGGGAGCACCGGCAACGGTGCCTCCGGTCGCGGGCGGACGTTCGGCGGGTACGGCAGGTGACCCGCCCGTGCGCGGGAACGGGGTGGGTCGCTCGGTGGTGCTGGTGCGGACGGCGGCGAGCGGCAGCAACGCCGCCACCGCGGCGCGGAAGCGCGTCCCGCGGTCGCGGTCGACCTGGTCGGCCTCCGTCGCGGCGCGCATGGTCTCCAGGGCCTCGCGGTACCGGCCCGAGCCCTCGTGCAGCTCGGACTGGGCGGTTCGGCAGGCCGCGACCAGCGCGGGGACACCCGCCTGTTCGGCGCCATCGGCGGCCTCGACCAGGGCGCGGGCCGCGTGGTCCGCACGTCCCGCCTGCACCCGGGCGAGCGTGAGCCGCAGCAGCACACCCTGACGACCGGCGTCCCCGGCCTCGCGCTGCACGGCGGCCGCGGCGACCGCGTCGGGCGGGACGTGCCCGGAGTCGAGCAGCGCAGTGATCCACTGGCTGAGCAGTGCCGCGGCGAGGTGGGTCGACAGCGGGCGGGACCCGGGCCGTTCCGGTGTCCACCCGAGTTGGGCCAGACCGCGCAACGCGCGGTCCACGGCGGCATCGTGTTCGCGCCGGGCCCGATGCACCGACCCGACGACGAGGTCCGCGTACGCCGCGGGTTCGCCACCGAAGCCGGACCCGCAGTCGTCGACGTCGCGGCGCAGCCGCTCGAGCTCGGCGGCGGAGGCGCCGGCGAGTGCGCAGCGCACCTCGACCGCGAGCCGGTCGAGGCGTAGCAGCCCCGGGTCCTCGCCCGGGGCGTCGTCCGGCAGGCCGACGACGAGTGCCCGAGCCGCCTCGAGCTCTCCGTCGGCCTGGGCGACCCCGGCCAGCTCCACCCGCAGGCGGGCACCCTCGGGGCGGGTGAGGACCTCGGTACCGGGCGCGCGGACGGGCACGGGGACCGTGCTGTCACCCGGGGTGGCATGACCGGTCACCCCGGCGACGACGGCAGTGGCGACGTCGCGGGCGTCCCCACCGGCGGCGTGGCCGTCGAGCAGCCAGCCCGCGGCCTGCAGCCAGCGCAGATCGTCACCGTCTGCGACAGCTCGCGCGCACGCCTGCTCGGCCAGTTCCGCGGTGAGCAGGGGCCGCTGCCAGCGCAGGGCCGCCGCCGTGCGCAGTTCGGCCGTCGTCGCGCCGGCGGCCCGACCTTGCAGGTCGAACGTCACATCGCCTCCCGTGAGTGACACCACCGTCCGGACCTCCCGAGGGAGCCGGTCTCCCCGTCGCCGGGGACCGGCCCGACCGGATGGGGAGGTCCGGACCGGGCGGTGATCAGTCGCGGGTGAGCTTACGGTGGGTGACCCGGTGCGGTCGCGCCGCCTCCGCGCCGAGCCGCTCCACCTTGTTCTTCTCGTAGGCCTCGAAGTTGCCCTCGAACCAGAACCACTCGGCCGGGTTCTCGTCCGTGCCCTCCCACGCCAGGATGTGCGTGCAGGTCCGGTCGAGGAACCAGCGGTCGTGGGAGATGACCACGGCGCAGCCGGGGAACTGCTCGAGCGCGTTCTCCAGCGAACCGAGGGTCTCGACGTCCAGGTCGTTCGTCGGCTCGTCGAGCAGGATCAGGTTGCCGCCCTGCTTGAGCGTCAGCGCCAGGTTGAGGCGGTTGCGCTCACCACCGGACAGGACCCCGGCCGGCTTCTGCTGGTCCGGCCCCTTGAAGCCGAACGCCGCGACGTAGGCGCGCGACGGCATCTCGGTGTTGCCGACCTGGATGTAGTCGAGCCCGTCGGAGACCACTTCGAAGACGGTCTTCTTCGGGTCGATCCCGCCGCGGTTCTGGTCGACGTAGGACAGCTTGACCGTGTCGCCGATCTTGACCTCGCCGGAGTCCGGGTGCTCCAGACCGACGATCGTCTTGAACAGCGTCGTCTTACCGACACCGTTCGGACCGATCACGCCGACGATGCCGTTGCGCGGCAGCGTGAAGGAGAGGTCCTTGATCAGCTGGCGGCCGTCGAAGCCCTTGTCGAGGTGGGAGACCTCGACGACCTGGCTGCCCAGGCGCGGGCCCGGCGGGATCTGGATCTCCTCGAAGTCGAGCTTCTTGTGCCGCTCGGCCTCGGTCGCCATCTCCTCGTAGCGGTCGAGCCGCGAGCGGCTCTTCGCCTGGCGGGCCTTGGGGTTGGAACGGACCCAGGCCAGCTCCTCCTTCAGGCGCTTCTGGAGCTTCGCGTCCTTCTTGCCCTGGACGGCGAGGCGCTCGGCCTTCTTCTCCAGGTAGGTGGAGTAGTTGCCCTCGTAGGGGAAGGTGCGTCCGCGGTCGAGCTCGAGGATCCAGCCCGCGACGTTGTCCAGGAAGTACCGGTCGTGGGTGACCGCGAGGACGGCGCCCGGGTAGTTCGCGAGGAACTGCTCGAGCCAGAGGACGCTCTCGGCGTCGAGGTGGTTGGTGGGCTCGTCGAGCAGGAGCAGGTCGGGCTGGGAAAGCAGCAGCTTGCACAGCGCGACACGCCGGCGCTCACCACCGGAGAGGTGGGAGACCTCGGCATCCCCGGGCGGGCAACGCAGTGCGTCCATCGCCTGCTCGAGCTGGGAGTCGATCTCCCACGCGTCGGCGTGGTCGAGCTCCTCCTGGAGCTGGCCCATCTCCTCCATCAGCTCGTCGGTGTAGTTGGTCGCCATCTCCTCGGCGATCGCGTTGTACCGGTCGAGCTTGACCTTCACGTCGCCGAGGCCCTCCTCGACGTTCCCGAGGACGGTCTTCTCCTCGTTGAGCGGGGGCTCCTGCTGGAGGATGCCGACCGTCGCCCCGGGCTTGAGGAAGGCGTCGCCGTTGTTCGCGTTCTCCAGCCCTGCCATGATCTTGAGGACGGTCGACTTCCCGGCGCCGTTGGGGCCCACGACGCCGATCTTCGCCCCCGGCAGGAAGCTGATCGACGCGTTCTCCAGGATGACCTTGTCGCCGTGCGCCTTACGCACGTTCCGCATCGTGTAAATCAGATCCGCCACGATGCGATGGTAGATCGGGCCCGCTCAGCCGCTCGAGGCCGGTGCGGTCGCCAGCCTCGCGAGCTCGTCGAGCTCCGCGGTCTCGCCCTCGTCCGGGGTGTCGCCGTACCCGTCGTGGTCCGGCTCTTCGATGGGCGGGGCGCCCCACCGCGTGGCGGCGTCGTCGGTGTCCCGGGCCTGCGGCACCGACGGTGCCTGTGACACCGACGGACGGGGCGCGACGGCCGCCGGGGAGAAGCGGATGTCGAGCCCGACGCTGGACGGCTCGATCCGGATGCTCTGCCGCACGTCGCCCTCCCGGCCCGTCCACTCCTCGACATACATCCGGCCGATGACGATCACGCGGTGCCCCTTCTCGAACGTCCGCACCGCGTGCTCGGCCAGGGTCCGCCAGCACGTCACCGTGTAGTAGGTGCACGCGACGTCGTGCCACTGCTCGGTCATCGGGTCCTTGCGACGGTGGTTGACCGCGACCGTCAGGTCCGTAACCGGGATGCTGTTCGGGGTGTAGCGCAGGACGGGGGTGCGGGTCAGGTTGCCGACGATGGTGGCGGTGTTGTCGCTCATCGGATCCTCCGAGGCTCTGGGGTGTGTTGTCCCCATGAGCTTCACCCGGCCACGCCCTGTCGACGAGGTCACTTCAGAGCCTGTGGACAACCGTGCCCGTTGGGGATGACCGGCCGTTCCAACCTGGTTCGGCCACGACGACTGTCGGTCCGGTGTGCTTCTCCCACCCCGACCTGTCCATCCCCGTGGCCGGCATCCCGCGGCGGTGGCACCGCGGCCGCACGGATCCCCTGGTCACATCACCTATCCCCTGACGGGCGGAGACACGGGCCCGACGGACCCCGCCGCCTGATCGGAGCGGACACCATCGCTCGCCCGGCACCTTTCCGCTCTCTCGCGGACCGGACGCGGACTCCGGATCGCACAGCATCGGGTGTCCGACGATCTGCGGGAAGCCCCGGCACGGTCCGTCGTAGGCCGCCGGCCGTCGACGTCACGGAAGCCAGGGGCGCCGCCGCGGTGGCGGAACCGTGCGAACGCCACGAGCCGGGCACCGCACCCGACGGACGTGTCCGGCAGCGCCCGACGGGCCCCGCGATGCACACAACGCTCTCCGGGCCACCGTGCGCCATCTCCCACAGCTTCGTCCACCTCGCACGCTCCGCGGGTGAGCGCAGCCGGGACGGACCCCTCCTCGCCGCCGTCTCCGCTCTCGCCTGCGAAGGGACTCCCTGGGTGGAACGGGCCCCGACACCGCGCTCCGACGACCGAGCTTCTTCGTACGACGCACCGGGCGCCCCACGTCGCACACGTTGCTGCGACCTCGCAGCCCCTGCAGAGGGTGCGAGGTCACAGGAAGGCATGCCAGGTGCGCCGACCCACCGGCACGACAGGACCGGATGCGACTCCCACAAGAGAGCTCCACGGCCCCGACCACCAGCCCCGAGGGACCCGCGCCAGGGACCACAAACAGACACACTCATGCCCGGCCGGGCCGGCATCACGCATCGGACCGAAAAAAGTCCGGAAATGAGAAATGCCCCGGACTCGACAGTCCGGGGCACATCCCATGAAGTTGAATGTCGGCGACGACCTACTCTCCCACACCCTGGCGAGTGCAGTACCATCGGCGCTGGAAGGCTTAGCTACCGGGTTCGGAATGGGACCGGGCGTTTCCCTACCGCAATGACCACCGACAACACTATCCAACTATCACCCCACCCCCCAGAAAACCCCGAGAGGCGGGGGTCGAGCACACAAACCGACCCCACGATCCCCGGATCACCGGGAACATGGACGGTTGTGGACTCAGGGTCACACAGTGGATGCGAACAACTCGTTGTGGCAAGCCCTCGGCCTATTAGTACCGGTCAACTCCACCCCTCACAGGGCTTCCATCTCCGGCCTATCAACCCAGTCATCTACTGGGAGCCTTACCCACTCGAAGGTGGTGGGAGACCTCATCTTGGAACAGGCTTCCCGCTTAGATGCCTTCAGCGGTTATCCCTCCCGAACATAGCCAACCAGCCGTGCCCCTGGCGGGACAACTGGCACACCAGAGGTTCGTCCGTCCCGGTCCTCTCGTACTAGGGACAGCCTTCCTCAAGTCTCCAACGCGCGCGGCGGATAGGGACCGAACTGTCTCACGACGTTCTAAACCCAGCTCGCGTACCGCTTTAATGGGCGAACAGCCCAACCCTTGGGACCTACTCCAGCCCCAGGATGCGACGAGCCGACATCGAGGTGCCAAACCATGCCGTCGATATGGACTCTTGGGCAAGATCAGCCTGTTATCCCCGGGGTACCTTTTATCCGTTGAGCGACACCCCTTCCACAAGGTGGTGCCGGATCACTAGTCCCGACTTTCGTCCCTGCTCGACCCGTCAGTCTCACAGTCAAGCTCCCTTGTGCACTTACACTCAACACCTGATTGCCAACCAGGCTGAGGGAACCTTTGGGCGCCTCCGTTACTCTTTGGGAGGCAACCGCCCCAGTTAAACTACCCACCAGGCACTGTCCCTGAACCAGATCATGGCCCGAGGTTAAGACACCCAATTCGACCAGAGTGGTATTTCAACAACGACTCCACCACCACTGGCGTGATAGCTTCACAGTCTCCCACCTATCCTACACAAGCCGAACCAAGCATCAATACCAAGCTATAGTAAAGGTCCCGGGGTCTTTCCGTCCTGCCGCGCGTAACGAGCATCTTTACTCGTAGTGCAATTTCGCCGAGTCTGTGGTCGAGACAGCGCCCAAGTCGTTACGCCATTCGTGCAGGTCGGAACTTACCCGACAAGGAATTTCGCTACCTTAGGATGGTTATAGTTACCACCGCCGTTTACTGGCGCTTAAATTCTCCGCTTCGCCCCGAAGAGCTAACAGGTCCTCTTAACGTTCCAGCACCGGGCAGGCGTCAGTCCGTATACATCGTCTTGCGACTTCGCACGGACCTGTGTTTTTAGTAAACAGTCGCTTGGGCCTGGTCTCTGCGACCGGCCGTCCCTAGCCCGCAAGGAGCCTCAAGACAACCGGCCCTCCTTCTCCCGAAGTTACGGAGGTATTTTGCCGAATTCCTTAACCACAGTTCGCTCGATCGCCTCGGTATTCTCTACCTGACCACCTGTGTCGGTTTGGGGTACGGGCCGCAACAGCACTCGCTAGAGGCTTTTCTCGACAGCATGGGATCACTCTCTTCGCCTCAATCGGCTACGCATCACCTCTCACCCTTCGATGAGCCCCGGATTTACCTAGGACTCGGGCTACAGGCTTACACCACGACAACCACCGCGTGGCGGAGCTACCCTCCTGCGTCACCCCATCACTTGCCTACTACCAGATCGGATCCCACGCTCCCCCACAAACAACACTCCCGAAGGAGCGAAGGTGGGTTCGGATGGTTAGCATCACCAGCCTCGGCATGGACGCACTATCACGAGCACGGGAATATCAACCCGTTGTCCATCGACTACGCCTGACGGCCTCGCCTTAGGTCCCGGCTCACCCTGGGCGGAACAACCTGGCCCAGGAACCCTTGGTCATCCGGCGGCAGAGATTCTCACTCTGCATTCGCTACTCATGCCTGCATTCTCACTCCCACACCCTCCACCCGTAAATCACTCCCGGGCTTCACCAGATGCAGGACGCTCCCCTACCCAACAACACCTAAGTGTCATTGCCACGGCTTCGGCGGTGCGCTTGAGCCCCGCTACATTGTCGGCGCAGGACCACTTGACCAGTGAGCTATTACGCACTCTTTCAAGGGTGGCTGCTTCTAAGCCAACCTCCTGGTTGTCCGGGCGATCCCACATCCTTTCCCACTTAGCGCACGCTTAGGGGCCTTAGCCGGTGATCTGGGCTGTTTCCCTCTCGACCACGAAGCTTATCCCCCGCAGTCTCACTGCCGCGCTCTCACTCACCGGCATTCGGAGTTTGGCTGACTTCGGTAAGCTTGTCGGCCCCCTAGGCCATCCAGTGCTCTACCTCCGGTGAGAAACACACGACGCTGCACCTAAATGCATTTCGGGGAGAACCAGCTATCACGAAGTTTGATTGGCCTTTCACCCCTACCCACAGCTCATCCCCCAGGTTTTCAACCCTGGTGGGTTCGGGCCTCCACGACGTCTTACCGACGCTTCACCCTGGCCATGGGTAGATCACTCCGCTTCGGGTCTACACCCCGCGACTCACACGCCCTATTCGGACTCGCTTTCGCTACGGCTACCCCACACAGGTTAACCTCGCCACGAAGCATAACTCGCAGGCTCATTCTTCAAAAGGCACGCCATCACCCCGAAAGGCTCTGACGGCTTGTAAGCACACGGTTTCAGGTACTATTTCACTCCCCTCCCGGGGTACTTTTCACCTTTCCCTCACGGTACTTGTCCGCTATCGGTCATCAGGTAGTATTTAGGCTTGACGGGTGGTCCCGCCAGATTCACAGCGAATTTCACGGGCTCGCTGCTACTCGAGAACACGCCCACAACAGAACCCAGTGTTTTCGCGTACGGGGCTATCACCCACTACGGCCGACCATCCCAGAGTCGTTCCGCTAACACAGGCACTTGCTGTCCCACCCTCGGCAGAAGATGAACGACACGTCTCACAACCCCGCACCCGCAACGCCTGCCGGCTTGACACGGACACGGTTTAGCCTCTTCCGCTTTCGCTCGCCACTACTCACGGAATCACTATTGTTTTCTCTTCCTGTGGGTACTGAGATGTTTCACTTCCCCACGTTCCCTCCACGCACCCTATGAATTCAGGTACGGGTAACGCCCCATGACGGGCGCTGGGTTTCCCCATTCGGACACCCTCGGATCACAGCTCGGTTGACAGCTCCCCGAGGCCTATCGCGGCCTCCCACGTCCTTCATCGGCTCCTGATGCCCAGGCATCCACCATGTGCTCTTAACAACTTGACCACAACAAGATGCTCGCATCCACTATGCAACACTCAACCCACAACCACACCCGACCAAGAAACAACCACCACCACCCACACAAGGAAGCGTTAGGAAGCCCTCGACCAGAGCGGCCAAAGAAAACAACCCACAGTTCCGAAGAACCCAGGATGTCCTCTCAGGACCCAACAGTGTGCCAAGCCAGACGGTCCGACGTGCTGCGTTCCACCCAACGCACCCGACCCACGAACGGGGCCGCAAATGCGATTCAATGAAGGAACCACAGACACCCAATAAAGAGCGTGTGGTGCCCCATCACATGATGGGACTCCTTAGAAAGGAGGTGATCCAGCCGCACCTTCCGGTACGGCTACCTTGTTACGACTTCGTCCCAATCGCCAGTCCCACCTTCGACAGCTCCCTCCACAAGGGTTGGGCCGCCGGCTTCGGGTGTTACCAACTTTCGTGACGTGACGGGCGGTGTGTACAAGGCCCGGGAACGTATTCACCGCAGCGTTGCTGATCTGCGATTACTAGCGACTCCAACTTCACGGGGTCGAGTTGCAGACCCCGATCCGAACTGAGACTCACTTTAAGGGATTCGCTCCACCTCACGGTCTCGCAGCCCTCTGTATGAGCCATTGTAGCATGTGTGAAGCCCTGGACATAAGGGGCATGATGACTTGACGTCATCCCCACCTTCCTCCGAGTTGACCCCGGCAGTCTCCCATGAGTCCCCACCATTACGTGCTGGCAACATGGAACAAGGGTTGCGCTCGTTGCGGGACTTAACCCAACATCTCACGACACGAGCTGACGACAGCCATGCACCACCTGCACACCAACCACAAGGGAAGCCCTATCTCTAGGGATGTCTGGTGCATGTCAAACCCAGGTAAGGTTCTTCGCGTTGCATCGAATTAATCCACATGCTCCGCCGCTTGTGCGGGCCCCCGTCAATTCCTTTGAGTTTTAGCCTTGCGGCCGTACTCCCCAGGCGGGGCGCTTAATGCGTTAGCTGCGGCACAGAAACCGTGGAATGGTCCCCACACCTAGCGCCCAACGTTTACGGCGTGGACTACCAGGGTATCTAATCCTGTTCGCTCCCCACGCTTTCGCTCCTCAGCGTCAGTATCGGCCCAGAGACCCGCCTTCGCCACCGGTGTTCCTCCTGATATCTGCGCATTTCACCGCTACACCAGGAATTCCAGTCTCCCCTGCCGAACTCAAGTGATGCCCGTATCGACCGCACGCTCAGAGTTAAGCCCCAAGTTTTCACGGCCGACGCGACACACCGCCTACGAGCTCTTTACGCCCAATAATTCCGGACAACGCTCGCACCCTACGTGTTACCGCGGCTGCTGGCACGTAGTTGGCCGGTGCTTCTTCTCCAGGTACCGTCAATTGCTCTTCGTCCCTGGCGAAAGAGGTTTACAACCCGAAGGCCGTCATCCCCCACGCGGCGTCGCTGCGTCAGGCTTCCGCCCATTGCGCAATATTCCCCACTGCTGCCTCCCGTAGGAGTCTGGGCCGTGTCTCAGTCCCAGTGTGGCCGGTCGCCCTCTCAGGCCGGCTACCCGTCACCGCCTTGGTAGGCCATCACCCCACCAACAAGCTGATAGGCCGCGGGCCCATCCCCCACCGAAAAAACTTTCCACCACCAACCATGCGATCAGTGGTCCTATCCGGTATTAGACCCAGTTTCCCGGGCTTATCCCAGAGTGGAGGGCAGGTCACCCACGTGTTACTCACCCGTTCGCCGCTCGTGTACCCCCGAAAGGGCCTTACCGCTCGACTTGCATGTGTTAAGCACGCCGCCAGCGTTCGTCCTGAGCCAGGATCAAACTCTCCAACAAAACCCTGACTTGCAACAAACAACTGGCCACAACACCCGACGGGATCGAATGCTGCAACCAAACAAACAATTTGGCACAAAACGCCAAACCGAATCAAAATAGCTCGACACACTGTTGAGTTCTCAAAAGACACCCGCACCGCACTCACCCAACCCCCTGAAAAGGAAGCGGGATCCTGAAGACGGATCGCCTTGACCCACCAAGACAACCACACCGAGAAACTCGATGAACCACCGGGGGTCGCTGTCCGCGGGGCCTGTTGACCGGGCCTGTCAGGGCCCGTTCTGTCCGGCTCACTCGCTGAC
>NZ_WWFY01000008.1:0-2965 GCF_009864975.1 Pseudonocardia sp. SID8383 | reverse complement strand
CCGCGGGCGCCGCGACGGCCGCCCCGGCGGTGCAGGCCGGGGCGATCGGCCCGGGCGTGCAGATCGCCACCCCGGTCACCGGCGGCGCCGAGCTGTGCACCGCCAACTTCCTCTACACCCCGGCCGCCGGGCAGGACGGGAACGGCGACGAGCCCGGCGGCCGCGGGGCCGAGCACCAGGCCGCCCCGGCCGGGGTGCTCTACCTGGGCGCGGCCGCGCACTGCATGGCGGGCGAGGACGCGATGTCCTCGGTCGACGGCTGCAGTGAGCCGGTCATGCCGGAGGGCATCGAGGTCGGCATCCGCGGCCGCGACGGGAAGAACTACACCGGACGGGTCGCCTACAACTCCTGGGCGGTCATGCAGGACCGCGGCGAGACCGACCCGCAGCTGTGCCTCTACAACGACCTCTCGCTGATCCAGCTGAGCCCGGCGGCCGTCGCCGTCGCCGACCCGACGGTCCCCGGCTTCGGCGGCCCGACCGGGCTCGACACGGACGGCACCGAGCAGGGGGAGAAGGTCTACAGCTTCCAGCCCAACCAGCTCGTGGCGACGCCGTACAAGCAGGGCCTGAGCCTCGGGCAGCCGGAGGGGCCGCGCACGCACGTCGTCTCCACCACGCCGCCGGGGGTGCCGGGCGACTCGGGCTCGGGCTACCTCGACGCGCGCGGCCGGGCGTTCGGGCTGCTGTCGAGCCTGATGCTGCCGACCAACACCAACGGGGTCACCGACATCGCCCGGGCACTGGCCTACGCCGAGCGCTACGGCGAGGTCGGCGCCCTGGAGGTCGTCCCCGGCCGGGTCCCGTTCACGCCGGGTGTGCTGCCGCTGACCGAGCTGCCCGGCGGCCCGTCGCTGCCCGCGCTCCCACTGCCCGACCTCACCCCGGCGCCGCTGCGCTGACCCGGGCCCACGGCTCCCGGGACGGGCGTGCGGCGATCCGTCCACCCGTCGGTGTGCGGGTGGCCACTCCGGACGCGCCGGGTGACCGGTTCCCGGCGTCCACCCGGTTAAACTCGCCGCCAGATCCGACAGCTCGTCCCGGCTCGGCGCCCCTATCCCGGCGCTGCGCGCGGGATGGCCGTCCGGCACCGCGAGCAGGTCGACGTCAACCCGCGACGCCCGGTGCAACGGCAGGCGCGTCCGTGCGCCGCTCTCGTACCGCACCACCCGTGGAGTCTTCCCATGACGCTCGCCCAGGACCCGACCACCCGTTCCGCCCCCGACCGGCACGAGGTGTTCGGCGCGCACGAGGGCGGCAAGCTCGCGACCGGTCTGACCGCGCCGCTGGCCGACGAGCGCGACCTGTCGATCGCCTACACCCCCGGTGTCGCCGACGTCTGCCGCGCCATCGCCGACGACGCCTCGCTCGCCGCCCGTTACACCTGGGCGCACCGGCTGGTCGCCGTCGTCAGCGACGGCACCGCGGTGCTCGGCCTCGGCGACATCGGGCCGCGCGCGTCGCTGCCGGTGATGGAGGGCAAGTCGGCGCTGTTCAAGTCCTTCGCCGGGCTCGACTCGATCCCGCTGGTCCTCGACACCACCGACGTCGACGAGATCGTGGAGACCCTGGTCCGGCTGCGCCCGACCTTCGGCGCGGTCAACCTCGAGGACGTCGCCGCGCCGCGCTGCTTCGAGCTGGAGCGCCGCCTGGTCGAGGCGCTCGACTGCCCGGTCATGCACGACGACCAGCACGGCACCGCCGTCGTGCTGCTCGCCGCCCTCGACGGCGCCTGCCGGGTGCAGGGCCGCTCGCTGTCGGACCTGCGCATCGTGATCTCCGGGGCCGGCGCGGCGGGTATCGCCTGCGCACGCATCCTGCTGACCGCGGGTGCCTCGGACGTCGTACTGCTCGACTCGCGCGGGGTCGTCGACGCCGGCCGCGGTGGGGAGAAGGCGGCGCTGGCCGCCGTCACCAACCCGCGCGGGGTCACCGGCGGGATCGCCGAGGCCCTGGCCGGTGCGGACGTGTTCGTCGGGCTCTCCAGCGCCACGCTGCCCGAGGACCTGCTGGCCACGATGGCCCCGGAGTGCATGGTCTTCGCGCTGTCCAACCCCGACCCCGAGGTGCACCCGGACGTCGCGGCCCGGCACGCCGCGATCGTCGCGACCGGTCGCAGCGACTTCCCGAACCAGATCAACAACGTGCTGGCCTTCCCGGGGATCTTCCGCGGCGCACTGGACGCGCACGCCCGCCGCATCACCGACGACATGAAGGTCGCGGCGGCCCGCGCCATCGCCGACGTCGTCGCCGACGAGCTGTCCCCGCAGAAGATCGTGCCCGGCCCGTTCGACCCGCGGGTGGCACCGGCCGTCGCCGCGGCGGTGGCCCGCGCCGCGGGCGACGCCGGCGTGACCGCAGACTGACGACCGTCCATAACCCCGGTTACGAAACGTGTGCAATCGGGGTCTGCGCCGAACGGCACGGCGCGCTGTGAGCGGTCGGACACACACGGTCGGATCGGTTGCCACCGCTCGCCGAGCACGTCACACCCTTCACCCTCCGGCGACTACCTGTCACCACCCGTGAGTGACGGGCAGAGCAACGACGTTGGGCCGAACGGTCCCGTCACTCGCTGTGTCGGGTGGCTCGATCGGTCTACCCGCCCGGATCGCCCGGCACGGTGGCTCGTTGTTCCCCACGGAGCTGCCGAACGGAACGGAGGCGGGCGTGTCGGAGCAGGAATCGCGGGCGGGACACCGTCCGGGTGCATCGGTCGGGGACCCGGCCGGTGGACGCGCGGAGCAGGCACCGGGTGCCCGCCGCGACAGGGACCGGGACCCCGGTCTCGCCGGTGACCTCGCCCGGGCCTTCGCCGGTCCCGGCGGCACCCCGGCGGGCCGCGCCCGGCCCGGTCCCGACGACGAGCCGCTCCTCGACCGGGCGGAGGCCCTGAACCTCGCCGCCGCACCGGACGCCGAGATCTCCGGCGCGGGCTTCGGGGAGCCGCCGTTCGGCAGCGCCC
>NZ_WWFY01000732.1:0-6967 GCF_009864975.1 Pseudonocardia sp. SID8383 | reverse complement strand
GCCGCTCCCGCCGCGCCGCGGTCGCCGGCTCGGCCGCCGCCTCGGGGCTGCGTGACCGTCTGGCCCCGCTCACCCCCGAGGAGCGGCGCGAGGTGCTCCTCGACCTCGTCCGCGGCCAGGTCGCGCTGGTCCTGGGCCACGCGGGCGCCGCCGACGTCGACGCCGGGCGCGCGTTCCGCGACCTCGGCTTCGACTCGCTCACCTCGGTGGAGCTGCGCAACCGGCTCAACACCGTCACCGGGCTGCGACTGCCCGCCACGATGGTCTTCGACCACCCGACCGTCGACCTGCTGGTCGACGTGATCGCCGACGACCTGTTCGGCACCGACGACGACCTCCCGGCCGCCCCGGTGCGGACCGCCGCGGTCGCCGACGACCCGATCGTCATCGTCGGCATGGCGTCGCGCTACCCCGGCGGTGTCGCCACCCCGGACGACCTGTGGACCCTGGTCACCTCGGGCGGCGACGCGATCACCGGGTTCCCCACCGACCGAGGCTGGGACCTGGAGAACCTCTACCACCCCGACGCCGACCACCTCGGCACCTCCTACACCCGCGAGGGTGGCTTCCTGCACGACGCCGCCGAGTTCGATGCCGGGTTCTTCGGGATGAGCCCGCGGGAGGCCACCGCGACCGACGCGCAGCAGCGGCTGCTGCTGGAGACGAGCTGGGAGGCGGTCGAGAGGGCCGGGATCGACCCGGTCTCGCTGCGCGGCAGCGCGACCGGTGTGTTCGCCGGGGTCATGTACAGCGACTACGGCACGGTGCTCGCCGGGCCCGAGTACGAGGGCTTCCAGGGCAGCGGCAGTTCCCCGAGCGTCGCCTCGGGCCGGGTGTCCTACACCCTCGGGCTGGAGGGCCCGGCGGTCACCATCGACACCGCGTGCTCGTCGTCGCTGGTCGCGATGCACTGGGCGATGCAGGCCCTGCGCTCGGGGGAGTGCTCGCTCGCACTCGCCGGCGGCGTGACGGTCATGTCGACCCCCGGCGTGTTCGTCGACTTCGCCCGCCAGCGCGGCCTGTCCCCGGACGGACGCTGCAAGGCGTTCTCCGACGACGCCGACGGCGTCGGCTGGGCCGAGGGCGCCGGCATGCTGGTGCTGGAGCGGCAGTCCGACGCGCTCCGGAACGGTCACGAGATCCTGGCCGTGGTGCGCGGGTCGGCGGTCAACCAGGACGGTGCGTCCAACGGTCTCACCGCGCCCAACGGCCCGTCGCAGCAGCGCGTGATCCGCCAGGCACTCGCCAGCGGTGGGCTGTCCACCGGCGACGTCGACGTCGTCGAGGCGCACGGCACCGGCACCACCCTGGGCGACCCGATCGAGGCCCAGGCGCTGATCGCGACCTACGGGCGGGACCGCGACACCGACCGGCCGCTGCTGCTCGGGTCGGTCAAGTCGAACATCGGCCACACCCAGGCCGCCGCCGGCGTCGCCGGTGTGATCAAGATGGTGCAGGCGATGCGGCACGGCACCCTGCCGGCGACGTTGCACGCCGGTGTCCCCTCGTCGCACGTGGACTGGTCCGACGGCACGGTCGCGCTGCTCACCGAGCAGAGGGCGTGGCCGGAGACCGGGCGGGCCCGCCGGGCGGCGGTGTCGTCGTTCGGGATCAGCGGCACCAACGCCCACGTGATCCTGGAGCAGCCGGCCACGGACGCATCCGGGCCGGTCGCGACCCCCGACGGCACCGACCACGACCGGGCCGTGCCCTGGGTGCTGTCCGGCCGCACGCCCGAGGCACTGGCCGGGCAGGCCGGGAAGCTGGCCGAGGCGCTGGAACGGCGCCCCGGACTGCGGCCCGCCGACGTCGGTCTGTCCCTGGCGACCGGCCGCACGCTGTTCGACCACCGCGCCGCCGTCCTGGCCGCCGACCGCGAGGAGGCACTGCGCGGGCTGACCGCGCTCGCCGCGGACCTCCCGGACCCGGCGGTCGTCACCGGGGCCGTCCGGAGCGGCCGGACCGCGGTGCTCTTCTCCGGTCAGGGGTCGCAGCGGCCCGGCATGGGCCGTGAGCTCCACGACCGGTTCCCGGTATTCGCCGAGGCGTTCGACGCGGTCATGGCCGCGCTGGAGGCCGAGCTGGGCTCGGACCTGCGCCCGGTCGTGTGGGGCTCCGACACGAAGCCGCTGGACGAGACCGGGGCGGCGCAGCCGGCACTGTTCGCGGTCGAGGTCGCCCTGTTCCGGCTGGTGGAGTCGTGGGGGATCACCCCCGACGTCCTGGCCGGGCACTCGATCGGCGAGATCGCCGCGGCCCACGTGGCCGGGGTGTTCTCCCTGGCCGACGCCGCGCGGCTGGTCGCGGCGCGGGCGTCGCTGATGCAGGCGCTCCCGGCGGGCGGCGCGATGATCGCCGTCCGCGCGACCGAGGACGACGTGGCCCCGTACGTCACCGACCGGCTGTCGATCGCGGCGGTCAACGGCCCGGAGTCGGTCGTCGTCTCCGGCGACGAGCACGCCGTCCGCGAGGTGGCCGCCCGGTTCACCGCCGACGGGCACCGGGCCACCGCGCTGCGGGTGTCGCACGCGTTCCACTCGCCGCTGATGGACCCGATGCTCTCCGAGTTCGGGGCCGTCGCCGCCGGGATCACCTACCGCGAACCGTCGATCCCGGTGGTGTCGAACGTGACCGGCGCGCTCGCCGGGCCGGGGGAGCTGTGCGACCCCGGGTACTGGGTGCGCCACGTCCGCGAGACCGTCCGCTTCGCCGACGGCGTCACCGCCCTGCAGGGCGCCGGCGTCGGCACCTTCCTGGAGCTCGGACCGGACGGCGTGCTGTCCGCGCTGGTCAGCAGCCAGACGGCCGACGGCGTCGTCGTCCCGCTGCTGCGCAAGGACCGCCCCGAGCCGGGCGCGGCGCTCGCCGCGCTGGCCCGGCTGCACACCGCGGGCACGGACGTCGACTGGCCGGCGCTGCTCACCGGCGGACGCCGGGTCGAGCTGCCCACCTACGCCTTCCAGCGGGAGCGGTACTGGCCCGCCGGGCCGCTCGGCGGGACGGCCGACCTGAGGGCGGTCGGGCTCGGCGCGGCCGGGCACCCGCTGCTCGGCGCCGCCGTCGGCCTGGCCGCCGACGACGGATGCCTGTTCACCGGGCGGATGTCGCTGCGCACCCACCCGTGGCTGGCCGACCACACCGTCGCCGGCCGGGTCGTCGTGCCGGGCACCGCGCTGCTGGAGATGGCCGTGCGTGCCGGCGACGAGGTCGGCTGCGACCGGGTCGACGAGCTCACCCTCGGCGCCCCGCTGGTCCTGCCCACCTCCGGGTCGGTGCAGGTCCAGGTCGCCGTCGAGGCACCCGACGAGGCCGGACGCCGCACCGTGGGTGTCTGGTCCCGCTCCGGTGACGACGGGACCTGGACCCGGCACGCGACCGGAGCGCTCAGCACCGCCGGGAGCCCCGCCGTTGGCGAGGTGACGACCGAATGGCCGCCCGCCGGGGCCGAGCCGGTCGAGGTCCAGGGCTGCTACGACGCCTTCGCCGACGCCGGATTCGGCTACGGCCCGGTGTTCCGCGGCCTGCGTGCGGCCTGGCGCCGCGGCGAGGAGCTGTTCGCCGAGGTCGCGCTGCCCGAGGAGACGGCCGGGTCCGCCGACGCGTTCGGCCTGCACCCGGCGCTGCTCGACGCGGCGTTGCACACCTCCCTGCTCACCGGGCTCGGTGACGGCGGGACGGCGGCGCTGCCCTTCTCCTGGCAGGGCGTGTCCCTGCACCGCTCCGGGGCCACGGCGCTGCGGGTGCGGCTCGCCCCGTCCGGCGCCGACGCGATGTCGGTGCGGGCGAGCGACCCGGCCGGGGCACCGGTCGTCACCGTGGACTCGCTGGTCACCCGGGCCGTCGCCGCCGACGCGGCGACCCACGGCGTCGGTGACGCGCTGTTCGAGGTCACCCGGCAGCCCGTCGCGGCCACCGGGGCACCGCGCACGGTCGCGGTGCTCGGTGAGGACCCCCTCGGTCTCGCCGGCCCGCTCGCGGACGCGGGTGTGCCCGTCGGCACCGGCACCGATGTCGCCGTGATCGCCGCGCGCGACGAGGTCCCGGAGGTGGTCGTCCTCGGTGTGGACGGCGCCGGCGACCCGGTGTCCGGTACCCACCGGACCACCGCCGAGGTCCTGGGGACGCTGCAGGAATGGCTCCGGCACGACGCACTCGCCGGGTCCCGGCTGGTCGTCGTGACCCGGGGTGCGACCGACGGCAGCGACCTCGCGGCCGCCGCCGTCGCCGGGCTGGTGCGGTCGGCGCAGACCGAGCACCCCGGCGCCGTCGGCCACCTCGATCTCGGCGGTGACGGCACCGTCGACGCGGACGCCCTCGCCTCGGCTCTCGGCTCCGACGAGCCTGCGCTGACGCTCTCCGGCGCGGAGATCCGTGCCCCCCGCCTCACCCGGCTGCCCGTCGGGGGCGACCCGGCCGTCTGGAATCCGGACGGCACGGTGCTGGTCACCGGTGGGACCGGCGGCCTCGGCGCGCAGCTCGCGCGCCATCTGGTCGAGGTCCACGGGGTCCGGCACCTGGTGCTCGCGAGCCGCCGCGGGGCCGACGCCCCCGGCAGCGCCGTGCTCGTCGACGAGCTCACCGCCCGCGGCGCCTCGGTGTCCGTGCGGGTCTGCGACGTGTCCGACCCCGCCGCGGTCACCGCTCTCGTCGCCGACGCCGGCGCGGACCGGTCGCTGACCGCGGTCGTGCACACCGCGGGCGTCCTGGACGACGGTGTGCTCGCCTCGCTCACCGCCGAGCGGCTCGGCACCGTGCTGGCGCCGAAGGCCGACGCGGCCTGGTACCTGCACGAGGCGACCCGGCACCTGGACCTCGACGCGTTCGTCGTGTTCTCGTCGGTGGCGGGCGTGCTGGGCGGCGCCGGACAAGCGAACTACGCCGCGGGCAACGCCTTCCTCGACGCCCTCGCGGCGCACCGCCGTGCCGCGGGACTGCCCGGTCTCTCGCTGGCCTGGGGGCCGTGGGAGCAGGGCAGCGGTATGACCGGCACCCTCGACGACGCCGAGGCCGCGCGCCTGGCCCGTTCCGGGATGCCGCCGCTGTCGGCGCAGGACGGCCTGTCGCTGTTCGACGCGGCCCTGGCCGTGAGCGGCACCGCCGACGGTCCCTCGCTCGTCGCTCCGGTGCGGCTGGACACCGCGGCGCTGGCGGAGTCCGGTGAGGTCCCTGCGATCCTGCGCGGCCTGGTCCGGACCCGCACCCGCCGCGCCGCGGCCGGCGGTGCGGCGACCGTCGCCGGCCTGGTGGACCGGCTCGTGGCCCTCGGGCCCGACGTGCGTCACCGGGAGCTCCTCGACCTGGTCCGCACCCGGATCGCGATGGTCCTGGGGCACGCGGACCCGGCCGTGGTCGACGAGCGGGCACCGCTGCGCGACCTCGGGTTCGACTCGCTCACCGCGGTCGAGCTCCGGAACCGGCTGAGCACGGCCACCGGCCTGCGGCTCACCGCGACCCTGGTGTTCGACCACCCGACCGCCACCGCGCTCGCCGAGCACCTGCACGAGGAGCTGTTCGGCGCCGACGGAGTAGTGCCGGCCCCCGTCGCGGCCCCGGCCGCGGTCGCCGACGACCCGGTCGTCGTCGTCGGGATGGCGTGCCGGTTCCCCGGCGGGGTGTCCTCGCCGGAGGACCTGTGGCGGCTGCTCGACGACGGCGTCGACGCGGTCTCCGGGTTCCCCACGAACCGGAACTGGGATCTCGGGTCGGTCTACGACCCGGACCCCGACCACATCGGCACCTCCTCCACCCGCCACGGTGGGTTCCTGCACGACGCCGGTGGGTTCGACGCCGGTTTCTTCGGGATGAGCCCCCGTGAGGCGACGGCCACCGACGCCCAGCAGCGGCTGCTGCTGGAGACCTCCTGGGAGGCGGTCGAGCGGGCCGGGATCGACCCGGTCTCCCTGCGTGGCAGCGCCACCGGTGTGTTCGCCGGGGTCATGTACAGCGACTACGGCTCGATCCTGGGCGGCCGGGAGTTCGAGGGGCTCCAGGGCCAGGGCAGCTCGCCGAGCGTCGCCTCGGGCCGGGTGTCCTACACCCTGGGCCTGGAGGGCCCGGCGGTCACCGTCGACACCGCGTGCTCGTCGTCGCTGGTGGGGATGCACCTGGCCGCGCAGGCGCTGCGGGCGGGGGAGTGCACGCTGGCCCTCGCGGGCGGCGTGACGGTGATGTCGACGCCGGGCACGTTCGTCGAGTTCTCCCGGCAGCGGGGCCTGTCCCCGGACGGGCGCTGCAAGGCGTTCGCCGACGCCGCCGACGGCGTCGGCTGGTCCGAGGGCGTCGGGATGCTGGTGCTGGAGCGGCGGTCCGACGCGCTGCGGAACGGTCACGAGATCCTGGCGGTGCTGCGCGGGTCGGCGGTGAACCAGGACGGTGCGTCGAACGGGCTGACCGCGCCGAACGGTCCGTCGCAGCAGCGGGTGATCCGCCGGGCGCTGGCGAACGCCGGCCTGGGTGTGGGTGACGTGGACGTGGTGGAGGCGCACGGCACCGGCACGACGCTGGGTGACCCGATCGAGGCGCAGGCCCTGATCGCGACCTACGGGCGGGACCGGGACATCGACCGGCCGCTGCTGCTGGGCTCGGTGAAGTCGAACCTGGGTCACACGCAGGCCGCGGCCGGTGTGGCGGGTGTGATCAAGATGGTGCTGGCGATGCGGCACGGGACGGTGCCGCGCACGTTGCACGTGGACGCGCCGTCCTCGCACGTGGACTGGTCCGACGGCACGGTCGCGCTGCTCACCGAGCCGACGCCGTGGCCGGAGACCGGCCGTGCGCGCCGGGCGGGTGTGTCGTCGTTCGGCATCAGCGGCACCAACGCCCACATCGTGCTGGAGCAGCCCGTCGCCGTCGCCGAGCCCGGCGAGCCTGCCGAGCCCGAACCCCGCGTGGTGCCGTGGGTGCTGTCCGGCCGGTCGCCGGAGGCAGTGCGCGCCCAGGCGGCGCGGCTGCGCGACGCGCTCACCGA
>NZ_WWFY01000731.1:0-1226 GCF_009864975.1 Pseudonocardia sp. SID8383 | reverse complement strand
CAGCGCGGGCGCGGCGGTCCCGCCGCTGCGCTCGGCGACGAGCTCGCGGACACACCGGGCGATCACGCCCGCGCGCTTGCGGACGATCCAGTGCCCGCCGGGCAGGTAGCGGACCCGCAGGTCGGGGGCGTACCCGGCGGCACTCGTCGCCATCGCGGGGGAGACGTAGGCGTCGCCGAGCGGAGCCAGGATCTGTACCGGGACGTCGGTGCGGCGCGGCTGCGGGCGGCCGAGCCGCCGCGGCAGGTTCCGCCGGTAGAGCTCCAGGCCGTTGACCGCGTCGCGCACCGAGGGGCGCGGGATCCGCTCGGTCCGCGCCACCAGCGCGCCGAGCAGCCCGCTGCGGATCATCAGCTCGGGCAGCACCGGCACCCGGAACGCCAGCGTGTACCAGGAGTGCAGCGCCTGGGTGAGCACCGGCCGCAGGTCGCGGAGCCCGCGGCGGCGCAGGAACAGCGCCACGTGGTCCAGGCACGGGCCGGAGATCGAGGTGAACGACGCGACCCGGCCGTCCATCGCCGAGGGGGTGCCGCCCTCGCGCGTGACGGCGTGCCAGGTCTGGATCGAGCCCCAGTCGTGGGCGAGCAGGTGCACCGGGGCGTCGGGGGAGACGGCGTCGGTCACCGTGCGCAGGTCGGCGGCGAGGAGCTCCAGGTCGTAGCCGGCCGGGGCGCCGGGCGCGGCCGAGCCCCCGTGGCCGCGCACGTCGTAGGTGACGACGTGGTGGTCGGCGGCGAGGTCCGCGGCGACGCGGTCCCACACGTGCCGGTCGTCGGGGTAGCCGTGCACCGCGACGACCGTCGGGTGCGACGGGTCGCCCCGCTCCTCCACGACCAGCTCCAGGCCGTCCTGCGTGGTCACCGTCCGGGTGCGGCTCGCGGACTCCACCTCGTTGTGAGACACGCCGTCATCGTAGAAAACGTGTCAACAAGGCGCCACCCCTGGCCCGTCACCCGTCCCGGGCGGCCGGGCGGGACCGGTGATCGCGACGAGCGAGGGGTGCGGTGCCGGACCCGGCACCGCACCCCTCGCAGAAGACGATCACCGCGCCGCCGACGGCTGCGCCCGGGTCAGCCCCGGTCGTCGGCAGTGCGGGTGGGGTGCGGCGCCCGACCGGCCGCCCACATCGTCCCGACCCGGGCGGCCACCGCCTCGTGCGCGGCTGCGGTCGCGGTCCCCGTGGTGCGGACCCCGGCCAGCGCGTAGAGCAGCTCGCCGTCGGCGCC
>NZ_WWFY01000730.1:0-1543 GCF_009864975.1 Pseudonocardia sp. SID8383 | reverse complement strand
CGAGACCCGCCGGACGCTGACCGCGCTCGCCCTGCACGAGCTGCGGGTCGACGGGCTGCTGGCGAACCGGGTGATGCCCGGCCCGCCGCCGTCGCTGCGCGGGCCCGCGGCGCGCTGGCTGCGCGAACGCGCCACCGAGCAGCAGTCCGTGCTCGCCGAGCTGGGCGAGCTCGGTGCGGACGTACCCGTGACCGCGGTCCGCTACACCGCCGCGGAGCCGACCGGCGTCGGTGCGCTGCGCGAGCTGGCCCTGTCGGTCTACGGCGACGACGACCCCGCGGGCACCGCCGACGGCGCCCCGCCACGGCCGCTGATGGAGCTGCGCCGCACCGCGGGCCACGGCGTCTCCGCCGACACCGAGTTCGAGCTCGACGTGGCGCTGCCCGGCGCCCAGGACGCCCCGCTGGACCTCGCCCGGGTCGGCGACGACATGGTCGTCGGTATCGGGTTCTCCCGGCGCGTGGTCTCGCTGCCGTCGGTCCTGCGCCGCTGCGAGGCCACCGGTGCCCGGCTGGAGGGCCGCGGCTCCGACGCCCGCCTGGTGATCTCCTTCGTGCCCGACCCGGGCACCTGGATGACCTCGTGAGCGGCCGTGACACGCGGTGCGGCACCCACTGCGGCGATCACAGCGGCATCCCGGAGGACCTCCGGGTCACCGCGATGGCGCTGCTCGACCGGCTGCGCGCGGCCACCGAGACGATGTCGGACTCGCTGCGGGCCGCCGGGAGCGACCCCGGCCCCGGCGACGCGGGCTCCTGCACCGCCTGCCCGGTGTGCGCGCTGATCGCCGTCGTGCGGGGGGAGCGGTCGGAGCTGGTCACCCGGCTCGCCGACCACGCCGGCGGGCTGCTCGCTGTGCTCGTCGCGGTGCTGGAGGAGGCCGCCCCGCCCGCGCGCCAGGAGCCCCGCCGCCCACACGGCGGCGGACGCTCCGTGCAGCGGATCGTGGTGCACCGGACATGAGCCCCCGGATGTCCGACGTCCGCACCATCGGGGTGGACGTCGGGGGCACCAGCGTGCGCGCGGGTGTCGTCGATGCCGAGGGCGGGATCCTCGACACCGCCTCCGCGCCGACCCCGCGCACCGACGACGCGTTGGAGGCAGCCATCGCCGGTGCGGTCGACGAGCTGCGACGCCGGCACACCGTCGCCGCCGTCGGGCTCGCGCTCGCCGGGTTCGTCGACGCCCCCCGCGGGCTGGTCCGCTACGCGCCGCACCTGTCCTGGCGCGACGCCCCGGTCGCCGAGCGGATCGGCGCCCGGCTCGGCGGGATCCCGGTCGTCGTGGAGCACGATGCGAACTCCGCCGCGCTCGCCGAGCGGCGCTACGGCGCCGCGGCCGGTGCCTCGGTGGCACTGGTGATCGCGCTGGGCACCGGGATCGGCGGCGCCCTGCTGCTCGACGGCGAGCTGTTCCGCGGCGCGCACGGCGTCGCACCCGAGCTGGGGCACCTGCGGGTCGTCCCGGACGGGCGGGCCTGCCCGTGCGGCAAGCGCGGCTGCTGGGAGCGCTACTGCAGCGGGACCGCACTCGGTGCCACCGC
>NZ_WWFY01000729.1:0-1429 GCF_009864975.1 Pseudonocardia sp. SID8383 | reverse complement strand
GGGCCGCGCAGGCGGTCGCATTGCGGGTGCTCGCCGTCGCCGGTGGGGCTGACCCGGCCGTGCTCGACGCCTGGCGCGGCCGGACCGGCGCGGACGGGCTCCTCGACCCGAGCGGCGACCGCAACGCCGGCTGACGGCCCTCAGACCTCCGCGGCCGGTTCGGTCGAGCGGGACGTCGGCGATCGCGACGAGCGGCCCGGAGGTGCTGCCGGGCCGGTCACCCGGCCCGGCCCACCCCCTCAGCCCCAGTCCAGCGACCCACCCGTCCGGTACTCGGTCACCCGCGTCTCGAAGAAGTTCTTCTCCTTCCGCAGGTCCATGGCCTCGCTCATCCACGGGAACGGGTTCTCCGGCTCCCCGAACAACGGGGCGAGCCCGATCTGCTCGGCCCGCCGGTCGGCGATGAACCGCAGGTACCGCTCGCAGGACTCGGCGGTCAGCCCGAGCATCCCGCGGGGCATGGTGTCGCGGGCGTAGGCGACCTCCAGCTCACACGCCTCGTGCAGCATCGTCCGGATCTCTGCGGCGAAGTCGGCCGTCCAGAGGTGCGGGTTCTCGATCTTGATCTGGTTGATGCAGTCGATGCCGAAGTTCAGGTGGATCGACTCGTCCCGCAGGATGTACTGGTACTGCTCGGCGATGCCCACCATCTTGTTGCGCCGGCCGAGCGCGAGGATCTGCGCGAACCCGGTGTAGAACCACATGCCCTCGAACACCACGTAGAACGCGACGAGGTCACGCAGGAACGCGCGGTCGTTCTCCGGGGTGCCGGTCCGGAAGTCCGGGTCGGACAGGGCCCGGGTCCAGCGCAGCGCCCAGGCGTCCTTCTCGGTGATCGAGGGGACCTCGCGGTACGCGTTGAACAGCGCCCCCTCGTCGAGCCCGAGCGACTCGCACACGTACTGGAACGTGTGGGTGTGCACGGCCTCCTCGAACGACTGCCGCAGCAGGTACTGCCGGCACTCGGGGTTGGTGAGGTGGCGGTACACCGCGAGCACGATGTTGTTCGCGACCAGCGACTCCGCGGTGGCGAAGAACCCGAGGTTGCGGGTGAGCATGAGGCGCTCGTCGTCGGTGAGCCCGCCGGGGGAGCGCCACAGCGCGATGTCGGCCTGCATGGCGACCTCGGTCGGCATCCAGTGGTTGGCGCAGCCGGCCAGGTACTTCTCCCAGGCCCAGGTGTACTTCAGCGGCAGGAGTTGATTGACGTCGGCGCGGGCGTTGATCATGCGCTTGTCGTCGGCGGCGACCGGGGCGGCGCCGCGTGCGATCTCGCCGAGCCCGCTGGTGTCGGCGCCGGTGCGACGGTAGGCGGTCGGGGTGCTCACTGGCAGGCCTCGCAGTCGGGGTCGTCGACCGAGCAGGCGGCGCCCGGGTCGAGGTCGGGGGCGGTGGCGGGCACGGCGGTGGCGGGCACGGCGGTGGCGGG
>NZ_WWFY01000728.1:0-1472 GCF_009864975.1 Pseudonocardia sp. SID8383 | reverse complement strand
GCCACCACCTCGCGGGCACGGCGGGCGCGGTGCTGTGCCGGACCCTGTTCGACCGCGGCTGGGTCGAGCGCGGCCGCGACCGGCGGTCCGTGCGCCTCACGGCGTCCGGTCGCAGCGCCCTGCCGGCGCTGGTCGGGGTGGCGCTGCCGGACTGACGGTCGCGGAGACCGACCGGGACGACGTCGACAGAACGAGATCACCGCTCGTGGATCAGCACAGCGCTCGGGGAACAGACCGATGCTCTACCGTGGCCAGGTGAACGCCTCCCGCACCGCCCGCGAGCGGGCCCGCGCCGAGCTCGTCGCCGAGATCACCGCGGCGGCCCGGCGGCAGCTGGCCGAGACCGGCGCGGCCGCGCTGTCCATGCGCGCGGTGTCCCGCGAGATCGGGATGGTGTCCTCGGCGCTGCACCGCTACTTCCCCACCCGCGACGACCTGCTCACCGCCCTGATCGTGCAGAGCTACGACGGGCTCGCCGACGCCCTCGCCGCGGCCGACCCCGGCACCGGCCCGGCGGAGCACTGGCGGGGCATCGCGCAGGCCCTGCGCGGCTGGGCGCTGGCCCATCCGCACGAGTACGCGTTGATCTACGGCTCCCCCGTACCGGGCTACCGTGCGCCGACCGGCACCGTCCCCGTCGCGGCCCGGGTCCTGGAACCGCTCGCCCGCGCGCTCACCGCCGCGCACGCCGCGGGCACGCTCCCCGCGGCTCCCGACCCGGATCCCGCACTCGCCGGCGACGTCGTCCGCATCCGGGCCACGCTGGGTCTCCCGGACCTGCCCGACGGGGCCGTGCTCGCTGCCCTCACCGCCTGGACCGGGCTGTTCGGGCACCTGTCCTTCGAGCTGTTCGGCCAGTTCGAGAACGCAGTCGACGCCCGCGACGCCCTGTTCGCGGGCACCGTCGAACGCCTCGGTCAGGTCGCGGGCCTGATCTGAGGACGGGCCCGGGGCGGTGCCGGGTCGAGCAGCGGGGTCAGCGGCGCAGACGGCCGACGTGCCGGCCGAGACGTGCACCCAGTTCGCGCAGCCCGCCGCCCTGCTCGACCCGGACCACCAGTGCCGTCGCCGCCACCGCCACCAGCAGCGCGACGACCAGGTCGCCGAACGGGCCCACCCCGAGCCGCCCGCTCCCCAGGGCCGCGGCCGCGGTCCCGACCGGCGGCAGCCACGACTGCGTGCCCGTGACCACGAGCACGACCAGCGCACCGATCAGCGCGACACCCTCGTTGCGGACCACCGGCCGGGAGAACACCGAGCCCACCGCGGCGCCGGTGATCCCGCAGGCCAGGTGCGCGAGCAGCCCGTCGAGCAGGCTCCCGGTCGTCGCCGTGCCCCAGGCCGCGACCACGCCCCACACCACGGCGAGCAGCCCGAGCAGCGCCACGCCCGCCGTGGCGGCGATCAGCACGCCGGCCGCGACCGGCCAGGGGCCGCCCGCGGCGGACAGGGTGACGGTGCGGGCGTCGTCG
>NZ_WWFY01000727.1:0-1676 GCF_009864975.1 Pseudonocardia sp. SID8383 | reverse complement strand
GAGGCGTCGGTCCGGGTCGCGGTGAAGTCCCAGGACCTCCCGTCGGCGCGGGCGGTGCCGGTGGCGACGCCGTCGGCGACGGTGTACTCGACCTCCGCGCCGTCCTCTCCGGTCAGGCGGGTGGTGCCGCCGGGGGTGGCGGTGCCCTTCGTCCAGGATTCGATGCCGCGGTTGTCGCAGACGTAGGCCTGCACGGCGCCGTCGGTGACCCGGATGTCGACGGTGACCTTCCCGTTCGTCGACCGGCCCGTGTAGACGACCTCGCCGGTCGCGGCCGGTGCCGGGGCGGCCGTCGGAGCGGGCGCCGCCGGGAGGGCGGACGAGCCGGCGGCCTGTTCGACGGCGGCGGGGGCCGCCGGTGGCAGCGGTTCCGGTTCCGCGGTGAGCACGACGTTCGCCGTCGCGGCCCCGGCGGCGACCGCGCCGACGGCGACCATGGTCAGGAGGGGTCCGGAGAGTCGCATGTCAGCCCACCTCGATCCGGACCGAGTCGAACGCGGGCGTCTGGTTGGCCCGCTGCATCATCGGGGTGCGGTGCGACCCGTCCCCCGCCCACGACGAGCACTGCAGCTCGCCGGTCTGCTCGACCCCGGGCACGTCGATCGTGACGCTGTCCGGCCGTGCCCCTCCACCGCCGTCCTCGGTGGCCTGGAAGAACAGCGGATCGGGCGACGAGTCCGGTGCCTCGCCCGGGTCGGGCAGGATCCGGCAGGCGGTGTGGAAGTGGCCGCGCTGGAGTCCCTGGCCGTCGAGCAGGGACGCCTCGGCGTAGTAGCCGCCCTGGGCCGCGGGGAGGAACCGGTCGCGGACCAGGTTCCGGGTGCTGACGGTCAGGCGGAACGACTCCCCGGGCCGGACCGTCGTCGGGGCCTGGGTGATGAGCAGCGACGGACTGCGGTCGGCGTCGGCGACCTCGCCGAACGCGGTGGACACGCAGCGGGGCGCCTTCTGGAAGCCGTCGTGGGCGGTGAGCCGGCTGCCGGAGCAGTCGACGGCGAGGATGTCGAGCGCCGACGGCGCGCCCTTCTTCTCCCCGTCGCCCGCGTCGGGCTCGTCCCCCGCGCTGCCGGAACCCTGGTCGGCCGAGCCGCCACCGGCCCCGGCCCCGGCCCCGGCGCTGTCACCGGACCCGTCACCGGAGCCCGATGAGCCGGAGCCCGATGAGCCGGAGCCCGTGTGCCCGGCGTGGTCGTGCTCCCCGCCCCCGGAGGAACTCCCGGATCCGGAGGAGCCCTCGGAGGAGCCGGAAGAGCCGGACCCTCCGGACGAGCCGGTCGAGTCGGACGGCCCGGAGGCGACGTTCGCCGGCCGGTCGCTCCGGTCGGCGGAGGCGGCCCCGGCGGCGTAGGCGGCGGGCCCGGCGACGAGCAGGCCCAGGGCGAGCGCGGTGACCGCGATCGTCCTGCTGCGGCTGGTGGAGGATCTCATCGGTATCGGCTCCTCGGGGCGGTGCGGTGCGCTCCGGTGGTGCGGGAGGGCGGCGCTCCGGTGTCGGTGTCCAGGTCGTGGGGGGTGGCGTCGGTGAGGCCGGGCTCGGGATCGGGCTGCGGCCGGACGGGTGGCACGTGCGCCAGCTCGTCCCAGGGGTCGGGTGGGCCGACCGGCAGGGCCCGCCGGGCGCCGTCGCGGGGGTGGCGCGGGGCGGGGACGAAGGCGGCGGCCGGGCCGGGGGCCGG
>NZ_WWFY01000726.1:0-2129 GCF_009864975.1 Pseudonocardia sp. SID8383 | reverse complement strand
GAGCGCGCTGCTCAGGCGGGGGTCCGGGCCGCAGCGGCCCGTCCGGCGCGGCGCCGCGCCGGTGCCCACGGAGTGCGGCAGCTTGCCGGCACCCACCAGTACCGGGTCAGGCCCCACGGGCTCACGAGCGCGACGACCACCCCGCTGACCAGCGCCGCGAACGCCAGCGGGATGACCAGCCACCGGTCGACGACGTCGACGACCCGGTACCCGGCGGCCGCCGTGGCCGGGTCCGCACCCAGCGCGACGCGGCGAGCACGACGTTCGCCGCGCCCGCGCCCATCCACCCCACCGACACCGCGACGTGCACGACGACCAGCCACTGCCGTACCCGCTTCCCCACCCGCGCCACGCCCTGAAAGTAAGGCACCTGACAATTCTCGGTGAGCGGAGCGCCGCGTGCGGGACGACCATGGCGGTCGTGGAGGAGAAGAGCTGCGTGGTCTGCGGGCGGCGGATCGAGTGGCGGAAGAAGTGGGCCGACGACTGGGAGCAGGTGCGCTACTGCTCCCAGGGCTGCCGCAGGCGCACGGTCCGCCCGGTCGACACCGAGCTGGAGTCGACGATCACCCGGCTCCTCGACCGGCGTCGGGGCGGGGCGACGATCTGCCCGTCCGAGGCGGCCCGCGCCGTCGACCCCGACGGCTGGCGCGACCTCATGGAGCCGGCGCGGATGGCCGCGCGCCGGCTCGTCGACGCCGGGCGGGTCGAGATCGTGCAGTCCGGCCGGGTCGTGGACCCGTCGACGGCGAAGGGCCCGATCCGGATCCGCCGGGTGCCCGGCTGAGCGCCGTGCCAGGCTGACCCCGTGCCCCGCGACACCTACACCCACGGCCATCCGGGCGTCGTCGTCCGGTCGCACGCGGCCCGCACCGCGGAGGACTCGTGCGCCTACCTGCTGGACCGGCTCACGCCCGGCACCAGCCTGCTCGACGTCGGCTGCGGCCCCGGCAGCATCACCGCGGACCTGGCCGAGCGGGTCGCGCCCGGCCGGGTCCGCGGCGTCGAGGTGGTGCCCGGACCGCTGGAGCAGGCCCGCGCCGGTGCCGCCGCCCGCGGCCTGAAGGTGGAGTTCGCCGTCGACGACGGCTACGCCCTGTCCGACCCGGACGGCACCTGGGACGTCGTGCACGCCCACCAGGTGCTCCAGCACGTGTCCGACCCGGTCGCGGTGCTGCGTGAGATGGGCCGGGTCGCCCGGCCGGGCGGCCTGGTCGCCGCCCGCGACGCCGACTACGCCGGGTTCCACTGGTGGCCGCACGATCCGCGGCTGGACCGCTGGCTGGAGCTGTACCGGGCCGTCGCCCGCGGCAACGACGCCGAGCCCGACGCCGGACGACGGCTGCTCGGCTGGGCGCACGCGGCCGGATTCTCCGAGGTGACGCCGTCGGCGTCGGTCTGGTGCCACGCGACCCCGGAGGCCCGCGCCGCCTGGGGCGGGATGTGGGCCGACCGCATACACACCGGCGTCGGCCGGATGGCCGTCGAGCGCGGGCTGGCCGGGGAGTCCGAGCTGGACGGGATCTCCGCGGCGTGGCGGGAGTGGGCGGCGCACCCCGACGGGTGGATCGTCATCCCGCACGGCGAGGTCCTCTGCCGGGTGCCCGACCGGCCCTGAGCCGCCCGGGTCAGGCGCGGCGGTGCAGGGCGACCACGTAGTCGCCGCCGGACCAGGGCGCACGGTCCCAGGTGGACCACCGCGCGACCGGGTCGAGCCCGGCGGAGGCGCACCAGGCGTCGTGGTCGTCGGGGGTGGGCCAGCCCGGCTGCGCGGCGAACCCCGCCAGCAGCAGGCCGCCCGGACGCAGGTGCCGGGCACAGCCCGCGACCACCCCCGCGCGGTCCTCGGCGTAGGGGATCACGTTGCCCGCCAGCACGACCAGCCCGAACCGCTCGGGCAGGTCCAGGGTCTCCAGGCCCGTGGTGACCCAGCGCAGCGCAGGCGCCTTGGCCCGCGCCGCGGCGATCATGTCCGGGTCCGGGTCGACGCCGACGACCGCGACGCCGCGCCGGTCCAGCTCGATCGCGACGCGGCCGGTGCCGCAGCCGCCGTCGAGGACGGGGCCGTCCCCGCGCAGCGCGCAGACCAGGTCGGCCTCGCCGTGCGGGTTCTCCCCGGCCGCGGCCAT
>NZ_WWFY01000725.1:0-5482 GCF_009864975.1 Pseudonocardia sp. SID8383 | reverse complement strand
ACGCCGGCGACCGCGCCGCCCGGCGGGGCCAGCACGACCGTCGTCCCGCTGCGGGCACCCGGCCCGCTCACCGCCGCGTGCCCGACCCGCAGGCCCTCGACGTCGGTCAGCCCGTTCCGCTCGCCCGCTCGCACCGCTCCATCCTGCCCCGCAACGCCACGGGCCGGCACCGCGGAACGCGGTACCGGCCCGGAGGGACGTGCGGGGGACTCAGCCCTTCGCGCCGCGCAGACGCCGGATCAGCACGACCAGCAGCACGAGCGCGCCCACGCCGCCCAGCACCGGCCCGAGGCGCTTGAGCACCGGGGCACCCGCCGAGTCGAGCAGGTCGATGGCCTCGACCGGGCTGCTCTGCGGCTGGTAGGTCCGCTTCACCGGGGCGGGCGCGGCCTGCTCACCCGGGCCCGGCGGGACGGCCGGGATCGGGCTGGTCTGGTCGGCCGCGTGCTTCGGGCCCGCGCCGTTGGAGGTCGCCGCACCGGGGCCGGTCAGCTTGTCCGCGACGCAGCTCGAGAACTGCCCGATGATCTTGTCGGCGACGTCGGAGATGACGCCGCGGCCGAACTGCGCCGGACGACCGGTGACGGTCATGTCGGTGACCATCGTGACCGAGGTCTTGTCCGCACCGTCGGCGACCATCGTGCCGGTCACGACGGCCTTGGCGGTGCCGTTGCCGCGGGCGTCGCGGCCGGACGCGTCGATGACCACCTTGTGGTTCGCGTCGTCACGCTCGATGTAGGTGCCCTTGCCCTTGTAGGTGAGCGAGATCGGGCCGAGCTTGACCTTGACGGTGCCCTGGAACGAGTCGCCCTCGTACTCGGTCAGGGTCGCCCCGGGGAAGCACGGAGCGATGAGCTCCGGGTCGTTGAGGGCCTTCCACGCGTCCTCGATCGGCGCCGCGATCGTGAACTTGTTCTCCAGTTGCATCTTCTCTGCCCAGCCTCCTCGAACGAACGCCGGCGCCGGTCCCGGGGGTTCCGGGGCCGGCGCCGGCGTCGGTGTGTTCCTCGGGTACGTCAGCCGGCCGCGGCCAGCACCGCACGACCGGTGAGAACCTTCGCCAGGTGCTCACGGTAGTCGGCGGCGGCGTCCGCGTCACTCGGAGCGGACGTGCCCTCGAGCGCGTGCTCGGCGGCCGCCTTCGCGACGTCCGGACCCGCGGCCTTGCCCACCAGGGCCGCCTCGACACCGGTCGCCCGGATCGGCACGTTGCCCATGTTGGTCAGGCCGACGCGGGCCTCGGTGATGGTCCCGCCGTCCACCTTCAGCGCCACGGCGACGGCCACCATCGACCACGCCTGGGCGACCCGGTTGAACTTCTCGTAGTGGCTCTTCCAGCCGGACCGCTTCGGGAACCGGATCATGGTGAGGATCTCGCCCTCGCCGATCGCGGTCGTGAAGTAGTCCTGGAAGAAGTCCGCCGCGGTCACCAGGCGGGTGCCACCGGCGCCCAGGATGACGAACTCGGCGTCCATCGCCAGGGCGGCCGCGCCCAGGTCACCGGCCGGGTCGGCGTGCGCGAGCGCGCCGCCCAGGGTGCCGCGGTGGCGGACCTGCGGGTCCGCGACGGTCTCGGTCGCCCGGGCGATCAGCTCCACGTGGGAGTTCACCAGGTCGTTGCGCATGACCTCGTGGTGGGTGGCCATCGCGCCGACCATGACGTACTGGTCGTCCTCGCCGATCCGCTTGAGCTCGGGGATGCCCCCGAGGTCGATGACGGTGCTCGGCGCGGCCATCCGCAGGCGCAGCACCGGCAGCAGGCTCTGCCCGCCCGCCAGGATCTTCGCGTCCTCACCGGCCGACTGCAGGGCCGACACGGCCTCCTCGACCGAGGAGGGCCGGACGTAGTCGAACTTCGCCGGGATCACTGGACCTCTCCCTTGGGGTTGTTCGGGTCGATGGAACCGAGGCCGGCACCGGGCGCGTGGGTGTCGCTCGGGGTCTCCTGCGGGTTCTTGCCCTTGGCGACCTGGAGCGCACGCCACACGCGCTGCGAGGTGGTCGGCATCTCGATCTCGTCGACGCCGAGGTGCCGCACCGCGTCCAGCACGCCGTTGAGGATCGCCGGGGTCGAGGCGATGGTGCCCGCCTCGCCGACGCCCTTGACGCCGAGCGGGTTGCTCGTCGCCGGGGTGGAGACCGTCTCGGTGGTGAAGCTCGGCAGGTCCGCCGCGGACGGGATCGTGTAGTCGACGAACGTGGCGTTGACCAGGGTGCCCTGGTCGTCGTAGTTCGCCTCCTCGAACAGGGCCTGCGCGATGCCCTGGGCGAGACCGCCGTGCACCTGGCCCTCGACGATCAGCGGGTTGATGACGTTGCCGATGTCGTCGACGCAGACGTACTTGCGCAGGTTCACCCGGCCGGTGTCGGTGTCGACCTCGATCGCGGCCAGGTGGGTGCCGTGCGGGTAGGAGAAGTTCTCCGGGTCGAAGACGGCGTCGGAGTCCAGCGAGGGCTCCATACCCTCCGGGTAGTCGTGCGCCATGAACGCGGCGAACGCGATCTCCTGGATGGCCTTGCCCTTGTCGGTGCCCTTGACCGTGAACTGGCCGTTCGCGAACTCGATGTCGTCCTCGGAGGCCTCGAGCAGGTGCGCGGCGATCTTCGTCGCCTTCTCGATCACCTTGTCCGCGGCGTTGACGATGGCCACACCGCCGACGACCAGCGAGCGCGAGCCGTAGGTGTCGAGGCCCTTCGGCGCCACCTGGGTGTCGCCGTGCAGGATCTCGACGTCCTCGAACGCGACGCCCAGCTTGTCCGCGACGATCTGCGAGAACGCCGTCTCGTGGCCCTGGCCGTGGGCGGAGGCACCGGTGGTGACCTCGACCTTGCCGGTGGCCAGCATCCGGATGCTGGCGGCCTCCCAGCCGCCGGCGCCGTAGTCCAGCGAGCCGAGCACGCGGGACGGGGCGAGGCCGCACATCTCGGTGAAGGTCGAGATGCCGATGCCCAGCTGGACCGGGTCACCGGAGCGGCGGCGCTCCTCCTGCTCACGGCGCAGACCGGCGTAGTCGAACAGCTCCATCGCGCGCTGCGTGGCCTGCTCGTAGTTGCCGGTGTCGTAGGTCAGGCCCACGACGGTCGTGAAGGGGAACTCCTCGTGCTTGATCCAGTTCTGCTCGCGCAGCTCCATCGGGTCGCGGCCGAGCTCGACGGCCAGCTCGTCGAGCATGCGCTCGACGGCGAAGGTCGCCTCGGGGCGGCCGGCGCCGCGGTAGGCGTCGGTCAGCGCCTTGTTGGTGAAGACGTTGGAGCAGGTGAACTTCAGCGCGGGGATCTTGTAGATCGCGTTGAACATGAACGCGCCGAGGATCGGCACACCCGGCCCGACGAGGCCCAGGTAGGCACCCATGTCGGCGTAGAGGTGGACGTCGAACCCGGTGATGGTGCCGTCCTTCTTGGCGGTCATCACGAGGTCCTGGATCTGGTCCCGGGCGTGGTGCGCGGTGAGCATGCACTCGCTGCGGGTCTCGGTCCACTTGACCGGCTTGCCCAGCTTCTGCGCGAGCAGCACGCAGAGCATCTCCTCGGGCAGGACGCCGATCTTGCCGCCGAAGCCGCCGCCCACGTCGGGGGCGATGACACGCAGCTTGGACTCCGGCACCCCGAGGGTCACCGTGGTCATGGTGCGCAGGATGTGCGGCACCTGGGTCGCGGCCCAGATGGTCAGCTGCTCACCGGTCGGGTCCACCACGCAGGAGCGGGGCTCCATGAACGCGGGGATCAGGCGCTGCTGGCGGAAGCGGCGGCGGACGACGACGGAGTCGCTGTCGGCCTCGGCGGCCTTGATGGCCTCGGCCACGTCGGCACCGGTGCCGGCGGCGGCGGAGTCGAACACCCAGGTCGCGGAGACGTTGGTGCCGAGGTCCGGGTGGACCAGCTCGGCACCGTCCTGCGCGGCGGCCTCCATGTCGAGGACCGGGTCGAGCGGCTCGTAGTCGACCTCGACGAGCTCGGCGGCGTCGCGCGCGGCGGCGGCCGACCGGGCGACGACGACGGCGACGCCCTCACCGGAGAAGTTGACGCGGCCGACGGCGAGCACCGGGCGCTGCGGGGCCTTCTGGTCCGGGGTGATCGGCCACGCGCAGGGCATGCCGACCTCCTCCGCACCGAGGTCGGCCGCGGTGAAGACGCCGAACACACCCGGGGCCTTCTCGGCCTCGGACTTGTCGATCGAGGTGATGGTCGCCCGCGCGATCGTCGACCGGACGACGGCGATGTGGACGGTTCCCGGAGGGGTGATGGAGTCGGTGTAGCGGGACCGGCCGGTGATGAGGCGCTGGTCCTCCTTGCGGACCCGGGCCTTGCCGATCTCGCCGGTCGTGGTGGGTTCGGCGGTCGTCGTCACGTCAGTTACCTCCCGCAACCGGGGCGGCCTGGCCGGAGGGCTGAGCGGCTCCCGGCTTCATGTTCTTCGCCGCGGTCTGCACGGCGCGCACGATGTTCTGGTAGCCCGTGCAGCGGCAGAGGTTGCCCTCGATGCCCTCACGGACCTCCTGCTCGGACGGGTCGGGGTTGTCCCCGAGCAGGTCCACCGCAGCCATGATCATTCCCGGCGTGCAGTACCCGCACTGCAGGCCGTGGCACTCGCGGAAGGCCTCCTGCACCGGGTGCAGCTGACCGTCGCGGGCGAGACCCTCGATGGTGGTGACCTCGGCGCCGTCCGCCTGGACCGCGAGCACCGAGCAGGACTTCACGCTCTGCCCGTTGAAATGAACCGTGCAGGCACCACAGTTGCTGGTGTCGCAGCCGATCAGCGTCCCCGTCTTGCCCAGCGTCTCCCTCAGGTACTGCGCGAGCAACATGCGGGGCTCGACGTCGTCGGCGTAGTTCACGCCGTCGACGGTGACCCGGACCTCTGTCATGAACTCTCACTCCTCGTACGCGACCACGCACGCTCCGAAGCGCGGGGTCTGACCGGGGACTTCGTCCGAGGAACGCCGATCGCCGTCGCCTGTCTCGCGACCACGCCGGCGCGCCCGGAAAAGTTGCCGCACGTCTCGTGTGGCAGCGCCCACATCACACTCCCGATCTTCCTGGGGTGCAAGGAGCCGGGACCGGGGCGACCGGAGGTCGAGTGGCGTGGTGCCGACGTCACGGCGACAGCCTGTCGTGCGCAACCGCAGGCGCGGAGAAGGTGGGCGAGAGGCGCCCTCAGAATCGGATCCGTGACGCAACACGAATCACCCGTTCAGACCAGTCCTGACGGAGTGGTGCGACCCCGGAGGGCAGGGAAGCCTAACCTACGTCAGCGTCGTGCGCCAGGACCGGTCGGCCGCAGCGGGGCGGAGGTCCGGTGCTCGACGGCCCCCCACCACAGACCGGCACCGTAGGCGAGGTCGTCGAGCCGGTGCGCGAGCAGGTGCAGCAGCGGCCCGGTCCGGACCCGCGGGTCACGGTCGCGGTGGCGCCACCAGTCGGTCAGCCCCTCCGCCAGCGCCGCCGCGACGACCGCGCGGCGGGCCCGGCGCGACACCAGGCA
>NZ_WWFY01000724.1:0-5674 GCF_009864975.1 Pseudonocardia sp. SID8383 | reverse complement strand
GGCGCGGGCCGGGACACCGGCGGTCACCTCGGTGTCGCCGGACAGGGCCGCGAGGACGGCGGCGTGCGCGGCGAGCAGCACCGCGCCGGGCTCCACGCCGGTCACCGCGGCGACGGAGGCGACCGCGTCCCGCGGGATCGGCTCGGTGTGCACGGCGGTCCCGGGCCGGGGTGTCGCCGTCCACGACGGGGCCGGGGTGGCGCCGCCGGTGAGCAGCACCCGGGTCCAGTACTCGCGGGTGGTCGTGGTGGCGGGGTCGGCGAGCGTGCCGGTCATCGTGCGGTCTCTCCGTTCAGCAGCGGGGCCGGGGCGGGGCGGGACCGCGGGGCGGCGGCCGGGTTGCCCTCCCAGACGGCACCGGCGGGGACGTCCTCGCCCTTCATGAGGAAGGCGTCGCAGCCGATGCGGGCGGCGTCGCCGACGACGGCGCCGTAGTGGACGAAGGCGCCGACATCGAGACAGGCGCCGGTGCCGACGGAGATGAAGTCGGACTTGAAGGTGCCGTCCTCCTGCGAGTGGCACTGCAGCACCGACCCGGCGTTGAGGACGACGTCGTCGCCGATGCGCACGAGCGTGCGGTCGGTCATGTTGCACCCGTCGTCGAACACGCGGCGGCCGATCTGCACGCCGAGGGCGCGGGTGACGAGGTTCTTGAACGGGGTTCCGGCGAGCATCCGGTCCCAGCCCTGCACCACGAGCTTCCAGTACCGCTCGTGCCACCAGAAGTACGGGTCGTAGACCGAGCAGAAGCGGGGCTGCAGCCGGCGGCGCCCGGCGACGGTGAGCCGCTCGACGGTGATCGTGTACGTCATCGTGAACAGCAGCGACAGCAGCAGCTGCACCCCGACCGCGACCGGACCCAGCGGCGCCAGCAGGGCGGCGACGATCAGGGTGAGCAGGGTGACCCCGAACAGGGCACCCCACCGGAACGCCACGGCCAGGGCGATGGTGCGGCGGTTGTAGCGGTTCTTGGCGCGCAGCCGGTCGTGCAGGTCGAGGCCGGTGTGCAGGTGGCCGAACATCGAGTCCCGGGCGACGGTGCGGGGGATCTCGAACGGCGGCGAGCCGAGGAGCCCGACCCCGGTCCGCACCCGGCCGTCCGTGGGGACGAGCGTCTTGGTGGCGATCAGGCAGTCGTCGCCGACCCTGGAGCCGGCCGTCCACACGATCCTGTTGCCCAGGAACGAGTTCGACGCAATCCGTGTCCGGTTCACGACGAATGCGGTGTCCGAATAGTCGACATTGACGATGGACAAACCGTCGGCGACCATCGTGCCGGTTCCGATCGAGCTCGCGAACGGCGTCTCCTGCTTCACCGCCGTCCCGAAGTTCGTCCCCGTCTGCGGGGTCCGCCGGAGATCGTGTCCGATGATCCGGAGGTAATCGACGATGTAGGAGCTGTCGCCGAGCAGATAGGTGAAGAACCGGACGTTCGTGATCCGTAACACGGTGCGCTGCAACGTGTATCGCAGGCCGTAGAGGGGGTACGGACGTCCCTCGGTGAGCCCGAGCGACAGCACGCGCGCGACCACTGCGGCCCCGAACAGACCGACGGCCGTCCCGGCGAGGAGCAGGCTGGTCGAGCTGACGAGGGCGTCGAGCCAGAGCTGGGACGAGACCACCCCGGCGGCCCCGCTGCCGATCACCGCCGCCAGCGTCGGCACGGACGCCAGCACGACGTCGACCACACCGGTGCCCAGCGGCAGCCAGACCAGCAGCAGCCAGCCGAGCTGGCCGGTCGCATAGCCGGCGCGCCGGGCCCGACCGATCGTCGCCGAGACCCCGGCGCCGGGGTCTCCGCCGCCCGGGCGGGCCGGAGTGCCCCACCAGGTCGCACCGGCCGGGACGACCTGGCCGGTGTGCAGCGAGGAGGCGTGGGCGAGCCGTCCGCCGTCGCCGATCTCGGTCCCGATGTCGATCACCGACGCCTCGCCGACGACGACGCGGGCACCGATCGTGACCCGGCCGGTCCGGATGATGCCCGGCTCGGCGCGGTAGCAGGACAGGATCGAGTCCTTGCGCAGCACGGTGTTCGCGCCGATCGTGAGCAGGTCCGGGCAGGCCGGGATGGTGCGCGCCAGCATGACCACGCCGGGTCCGATCCGGGCGCCGAGCAGCCGCAGGTAGAGCGGCAGCAGCGGCGAGCCCGCGGCGACCAGCAGCAGCGGGTTGGTGCGGACCAGGGTCCTGGCCAGCCAGAACCGGTAGTACGCGGCGCTCCACAGCGGGATCTCGCGCTCGGTCCACCGGCCGACGAGCAGCCACTTCGCGGCGATCGGGAGCACCGCGAACACCGTGAAGGCCACCGCCACCGCGGCCAGCGAGCGCAGGTAGAAGTCCAGCAGCCCGGTGCCGAGGGCGATCCACTGGAACACGGCGCCGAGCAGGGTGCCATAGGCGAGGGTGAACACGACGAAGGTGAGCAGCTGCGCCGCGCCGCACAGTACGTAGGCGCGGGTGGTGCCGGTCGGGACCGGCAGCGCGGGCGGTGCCTCGTCCGGCACGGGACCGGCGTCGCCGGCGAGCGCGACGGCCAGACCGGCGGCGGTGGGGTGGGCGTAGACGTCGGTCATCGCGACGTCGGGCAGGTCGTCGCGGCGGCGGACCCTGGCGCAGAAGCGGGTCATCGTCATGGAGTCGGCACCGAGGTCGGCGAACACGTCGGCGTCGGCCCCGACGTCGGCGCCGACCAGCTCGGCGAGGATCGCCCGGTAGCCTTCGCGCACGTCGTCGACGGTGCGAGCGGAGCGCGCGACCGACGGGGCGAGTGCCGCGGCCAGCCCGGCCACGGTGGGGTGGGCGTAGACGTCGGTCATCGCGACGTGCGGCAGGTCGGGCCGCTGCCGGACCCGCGCACAGAACCGGGCGAGGACCATCGAGTCGGCACCGGCGTCGACGAAGAAGTGGTCGTCCGGCCGCACGGGTGCGTCGAGCAGCTCCGTGATGATCGCTGTGAAAGCGATCACGACAGCGTGTTCCGACTCGGACGCCGTGCGCGATTCCTGTTCGCGCACAGGCCCGGCGGTCATCACCCCGTCTTTCGACACCATCGTCATCCCCCGGCAGTACGAGCGTGTACGGGCAGAATCGTCGACCATTTCCAGCGCGTTACATAGTCAATATTTATGATCGACCGACCCCCGACTCACACATTTTCGGGGGCAGAGCGGCACGATTCCGACCGCGACGTCGAGGGCGTCGCGGTCGCGGGCCGCGAGCGGACGCGATCCCGATGAACTGTTTTCGTGACTCGACGAGCGGAGGTTCGACGTGAGCCTGGATGTGATGCAAGTCACTGCATATCAGTCGTCGGTGCGGGCGTGCCGCGGGGGACCGGGTGTGCACCCGGCCGGTTCCGGCCGATCGCCCGTGGCCGGGTACCCGCGGTGATTCACTCGTCCGGCGACACCGGCCCCGGCGCGTGCGCACCGCCGTCGGGGTCGCCGGGGCGGAGCATGGACGGTTCTCCCCGACCACCACGCACAGGAGGACGTGTGACCGCACTGCCACGCCGCAGCGTGCTGCTCGGCACCCTCGGGGCCGCGGTCGCCGGGCTGGTGCCGGCCACGCCCGGCGGTGAGCCCGCCGCCGTGCCCCGCTGGTTCGCCGGTGCCCTGCGCCAGGCGACGACGCCCGACCCGTTCACCCTCGGCGTCGCCTCGGGCGACCCGTCGCCCGACGGGATGGTCCTGTGGACCCGGCTCGCCCCCGAGCCCGACGCCGAGGACGGCCGCGGCGGGATGCCCGACCGGGCGGTCGAGGTCGAGTGGGAGGTCGCCGAGGACGAGCGCTTCGCCCGCGTCGTGTCGCGCGGCACGGAGACCGCCACCCGCGAACTCGCGCACAGCGTGCACGCCGAGCCCGCGGGACTCGCCCCGGGCCGCGAGTACTTCTACCGGTTCCGTACCGGTGGCCACCTCTCCCCCGTCGCGCGCACCCGGACCGCGCCCGCGGCGGGGGCGGCCGCCGCCTCGCTGACCATCGCGACGGCGTCGTGCGCGAAGTTCGGTGCGGGCCACTTCACCGCCTACCGCGGGATGGCCGCCGACGCCCCCGATCTCGTCCTGCACCTGGGCGACTACTTCTACGAGACCGACCGCGGGGAGGTCCGCGACCCGGGCCCGCCGGAGCCGAAGAACCTCGCCGGCTACCGGCGTACGCACGCCCACCAGCGCTCCGACGACGACCTGCGCGCCGCCCACGCCGTCGCCCCGTGGGTGGTGGTGTGGGACGACCACGAGGTCGTCAACGACTGGGATGGCGCGACGCCCGACCGGCGCCGGGCCGCGGCCCAGGCGTACTACGAGCACATGCCGCTGCGCCGCGCCTCGGTGCCCGACGGCCCGGACATGCAGCTCTACCGGCGGCTGGAGTGGGGCTCGCTCGCCACCTTCCACGTCCTGGACACCCGCCAGTACCGGATGCGCGGCTCGATGCTCGGCGCCGACCAGGAACGCTGGCTGCTGCGCGGGCTGACCGACTCCGCCGCGGGCTGGGACGTGCTGGCCCAGCAGGTGTTCTTCGCCCCGCGCCGGGGCGGCAAGTCCGGCACCTGGGGGGAGTTCACCGGGTCCCGGGAGCGGGTCGTCCGCGGCTGGACCGAGGCGGGCGTGCGCAACGCCGTCGTCCTCACCGGCGACGAGCACGTCCACCACGCCAACGAGATCCCCGGTGCCGACGACCGGATCGCCGGCACCGAGCTCGTCACCACCTCGGTCACCTCCGGCGGCGACGGCGACGGCGACGCGAAGTCCGGTGGCAGCGGCAGCTCGGTGTGGTCGCTCGACCGGCGCGGCTACGTGCTGGCGACCTTCACCTCCGCGCAGATGCGCGCGGACTTCCGCACCGTGTCCCGGATCAGCGAGCCCGGTGCCACGGTGCGCACGGCGGCGTCGTTCGTGGTGCCGGACCGGGAGCCGGGCCTGAACAAGGTCTGACCCGCCCCCCCCCGCGCTCAGCCGGTCGCCACCCGGGGCTCGCGGACGTCGTCGCCGAGGGTGTCCAGCACCAGCGCGGCGATGCGCTCGCGGTGGGCCTCGGCGGACCCGAGCAGCGCCGCGTCGGCGACGGCGCGCTTGTAGTACAGGTGCGCGACGTGCTCCCAGGTGAAGCCGATCCCGCCGTGCAGCTGCACCGCGTCGGCGGCGACCCGGTACGCCGTCTCCGAACAGGTGGCCTGCGCGATCGACACGGCGAGGTCGGCATCGTCGACGCGCGGGTCGTCGACCGCCCAGGCCGCGTGCAGCGCCGCGGTCCGGGCCTGTTCGACGGCGACGAGCATGTCCGCGCACCGGTGCTTGACCGCCTGGAACGACCCGATGGGCCTGCCGAACTGCAGCCGCTCCTTCGCGTAGGCGACGGTCAGGTCGAGCAGCCGGCGGGCGATGCCGGCCTGTTCGGCGGCGAGCAGCGCCCCGGCGGTGCGGAAGGCGTGCCGCAGCGCGCCGTCGGCGTCCGCGCCGGTGGCGAGTACGGTTCCGGTCGCCCCGTCGAGGACGACCCGGGCGACCGGGCGGGTCACGTCGAACGAGCCGCACCGCTGCACCCGCACCCCGTCGGCGCCGGGGTCGACCACGGCCAGCACCGGGCCCTCGGGCCCCGCGGCCGCGACGAACAGCACGTCCGCGGCGCCCGCGTCCGGGACGTGCTCCACCGTGCCGGTGAGCCGGTCGCC
>NZ_WWFY01000723.1:0-2628 GCF_009864975.1 Pseudonocardia sp. SID8383 | reverse complement strand
CGCGGCGGCGCTGACCGCCGCGGCCTGCGCGTTCCGGGCGCCCGGTGACCACGCGGTGCTGTCGTTCGCGGCCGAGACCCGGGTCCTGCGCGACATCGGGTCCACCCGTCCGCCGTCGGCGGTCGTCGACCGGGTGCTGGGCCTGCGCGGGCACGGGGTGACCGCGCTGTCCGGTGCGTTGCGGGCGGCCACCGCGCAGCTGGAACGGACGCGGGCGGAGCGGCGGATCGTCGTGCTGCTCTCGGACTGCCGGGCCACCGACGACCACGACCCGGTCCCGGCGGCGCGGCGGGTCCCGGAGCTGCTGATCCTGGCCCCGGAGTCCGACCACGAGCAGGCGGCCGAGCTGGCCGCGCGCAGCAACGCGCGGTGGGCGCCGGTCGCCGGCCCGTCGGACGCACCGGGGGTGCTGCGGTCCCTCCTGGGTGGTTGAGTTCCGCCCGGGACCCAGCCACCCAGGACGTTCACGGCCCGGGGGACGACGAGCGCGATCGTCACCAGCGACACCAGCGCCTGGACGAGCATCAGCATCGTCGTCCACCGGCTCAGCGGCATCACGTCGGTGGGGCTGAACGCGGTGGCGTTGGTGGACGACAGGTCCAGGTAGTCGGCGAAGCGGGGCTCCCGGTCGGCGTCGTGCGGGAGGCCCTCGAGCAGCCCGGCCGTCATCGAGGACCCGGACCGGCTGATGCCCGGGCCGGGCGCGGCGATCCGGGCCGCGCGGACCGTCACCACGTCACGCGCCCGCGGCGATCGCCTCGGCCCAGGTCGACGTGCTCACCGCGTGGTCCTCTCCCGTGGCCCGGCCGCCCGGGCCGGACGGTGCTCGCCGCGGGTGCCCCGGCGGGTGCGACACGCCGGAGGTGCCCCGGGACGTCGGGGACGTCCGGCGCGAGGGGATCGACGCGGTCAGGACCGGGCGTCGGCGCGACGTCGCGAGCCGGTGGCCCGCACGATCGCGGTCCGCCCGAGGACCAGGGTCAGCCCGACGGCGATCCCGCCGACGACGAGCAGCCAGGGCCGCGACTCCAGGTCGGTGGCGAGCCGGTCCCCGGCCGCGTAGCCGATCCCGACGAGCACCGCGGCGCGCACCGCGCTGGTCGGGATGATCCAGGCCAGGAAGCGGCGGTAGCCGACCTTGGACAGCCCGGCGGCCAGGTAGGCCGGGATCGCGCCGATGTCGACGAGCTTGGCGCCGATGACGATCCGCGGCAGGTGCGTGTGGACCTCGCGGGTCAGCACCTCGCGGCGCTCCTCGGTCAGGCCCAGCCGGTTCAGCACGCGGGCGACGGCCGGCCGGTCGCCGTTGCGGCCCAGCGCGTAGAGCGCGGTGTCCCCGACGACGTCGGCGACCAGCGCGGCCAGCCACACCCCCCACCAGGGGAGCTGCCCGGCCCCGGCGAGCGCGGCGGCGGCGACGGTGACGATCGGACCCTCGAGGAACGCCCCGACCCCGATCACGAGGAGCGACCGGACGGGCGCAGCAGGGATCGCGGCCAGCAGTGCGGCCACGGTGTCCGCGAGTCCGAACACGATCGCCTCCCATCAGGTCCTACACCGAATGGTGCCCTGTGTGCCGCACGAGGCGGCGGGCGGCCCGCCGTCGTCGCACGACGCGGGGTCCTCGTCACCGGGCGTGACGGCGTCGTCCGGTGGCGGTGTCGAGTCCCGTGGCCGGGCCGGCCGCCGGGTCTCCCGGGGCGTCGTTGCCCGGCACATCGATCGTCCCACCGTCGACCGGGGTCGGCAGGCCCGGAGGACCCGCCACGGCCGTGAGCACGGCCACCGGTAGTACCGGTCCGGTGAGCGCGTCCCCCGTCCGGGTGGTGCAGGTCGGGACGGACGGCGGGTGGGCATCCGTTCATCGGGCCGGGGACTCCCGGATCGCGCGGTCGTCGTCGGCGACCAGGACCGTCTGCGGCACGGCACCGATGATGCCGCAGCCGCTCAGCGCGGGGTGGTGATCCCGTAGCGCTGCACCCGCCGGTACGCCGTCGCCCGGCTGATCCCGAGCGTCTCGGCGGCCCGGGTGACGCTCATGCCGTGCTCGGTGAGACAGCGGACCAGCTCGTCGCGTTCCAGCGACTCGATGCGGGTCAGCGATCCGGATCGGGTGGCGAGCAGCTCCGGGGGCAGGTGCCGGACGTCGACGAGGCTGCTGCGGGCCGAGGCGTCGCGCACGGTGCGGCGCAGCTGCTCGACGTTGCCCGGCCAGGAGTAGGTGCGCAGGGCGCGGGCGGCGGCGTCGGTGAAGGCCACCCCGTCGCGGGCGAAGTGCGCGGCCAGCACCGGTACGTCCTCGGGACGGTGCCGCAGCGCCGGCACCTCCACGACCACGTCGAGCAGCCCCGAGAGTGCGTCCGGAACCCCGTAGACGCCGCCGGCGGTGACGGCCAACGTCGCCCCCGGCAGCGACCGCACCAGCGCGGCCAGCCGGGTCGCGACGGGCGTGGGCAGCTCGTGCACCCGGCCCGCGATCACCGCGGTGTCGTCCTTGCCCAGCTCCGGGGACCACAGCGACAGCCAGGACACCGCGTCCTCGGCGGCCGGCGGACGGGCGTGCAGCACGCGGTGCCGCGGACGGACGGTGCGCAGGGCCGCGGCGAGCAGCGCGGACTTGCCGGCGCC
>NZ_WWFY01000072.1:0-261 GCF_009864975.1 Pseudonocardia sp. SID8383 | reverse complement strand
GCGCGGCCCGGCCACGGCGGGCGCTCCGCCGCGGCCCGTTCCGCGTCCGCCGGTCCCGCGGTGCCCGGGGACGTCGCGGCACCCGGCGCCGTCACCGGGGCGGGCACGGTGACGGGCGGGTGAACGGACATCGACGGGGCGGCGACCATCCGACCAGCATGACGTGTTGTGCGCGTCACCCGCCGCGCCGGGTGATCCCCGTCTCGCTGTGATCACCGTCCGCATCCGGCACTCCACGGAGCGCAACGAGATCGCGCCCCG
>NZ_WWFY01000722.1:0-2697 GCF_009864975.1 Pseudonocardia sp. SID8383 | reverse complement strand
GGAGCCACCGGCGCGCGGACGACCGCCACCGGGCGCACCGGAACCGCGGCGCTGACCGCCGGCGGCGCCCCCACCGGAGGCCATCGCGTCGCGCAGCTTGCGCGCGACCGGGGCCTCCACGGTGGAGGAGGGGGACTTCACGTACTCCCCCAGGTCCTGCAGCTTGCTGAGGACCTGCTTACTGCTGATTCCGAGCTCTTTCGCGAGCTCGTGCACGCGGGCCTTGCCTGCCACTGCTCTCCTCATCCTGACCGGAGGCCGGGCGGCAGCATCCCGCTCGACCTCGAACCTAGTGTCGAAGCACGTTCATGGTGCGATCTTCACTGCTGGCTCATGACTGGTCGACCTTGCTTTCTTCCGATGACGGGTCCGAGAGGTTCCCGGGCCCCAGCGGGTCGCGCGACTCCTGCAGCCACCGCTTGACGGCGGTGACGTCCGGTGCCGAGCGGACGCGTAACGCCCGGGCGAACGCCGAGCGTCGCTCGGCCCTGTCCAGGCACCCCGTCGAGAGGTGCAACCAGGCACCCCGTCCGGGGAGACGGCGGCGCGGATCCGGAATGCAACGTCCGTTCTCCACGACCACCCGCAACAGTACGTCGGCCCGTTCCCGGGTCCGGCACCCCACACAGGTCCGGATCGGAACCGACCGGGTGTGCGTGGGCGACGGTCCGCGACCGCGGGCCGGTGACGAGTGTAGCGCAGAGCGGTCCTCGGGCATTCCCTCGCCCGGCCCCTGCTGTTGATCTCCGTCGGTCAGGACGGCTCCCCGGCGGGGTCGACCGGCCCACCGTCGGGGGTGACCGGGTCACGCGGGTCGGCGTCGCTGCGGATGTCGATCTTCCAGCCGGTGAGCCGGGCGGCGAGGCGGGCGTTCTGCCCCTCCTTGCCGATCGCCAGCGACAGCTGGAAGTCCGGCACGACGACGCGGGCGATCCGGGCGCGCTCGTCGAGCACGGTCACCGAGACCACCTTCGACGGCGAGAGCGCGTTGCCGACGAACTCGGCCGGGTCCTCGGACCAGTCGATGATGTCGATCTTCTCGCCGGCCAGCTCGCCCATCACACCGCGCACGCGGGCACCCATCGGGCCGATGCAGGCGCCCTTGGCGTTGAGCCCGGAGCGGGTCGAGCGCACCGCGATCTTGGAACGGAACCCGGCCTCACGGGCCACCGAGACGATCTCGACGGAGCCGTCGACGAGCTCGGGCACCTCGAGGGCGAACAGCTTCCGCACCAGGTTCGGGTGGGTCCGCGAGAGCGTGATCGAGGTGCCCCGCGGGCCGCGGTTCACGCCGATGACGAAGCAGCGGATCCGGTCGCCGTGCCGATAGACCTCGCCCGGCACCTGCTCGGCGGCGGGGAGCACGGCCTCGGTGCCGCCGGAGAGCTCGACCACGACGACGCCGCGGGCGTTGGCGCGCGCGTCGCGCTGCACGATGCCCGCGACGACCTCGCCCTCCTTGGTGGAGAACTCGCCGTAGGTGCGCTCGTGCTCGGCGTCGCGCAGCCGCTGCAGGATGACCTGGCGGGCGGTGGTCGCCGCGATCCGGCCGAAGCCCTCGGGTGTGTCGTCGAACTCCGGGCCGGGGGTGCCGTCCTCGGAGGCGTCGGCGGCGTCGCGGACCATGACCCGCACCACACCGGTCTTGCGGTCGATGTCGACGCGGGCGTCCGGGTGGTGGCCGTCGGTGTGTCGGTAGGCGGTGAGCAGCGCCGTCTCGATGGCCGAGAGGACCGTCTCGAACGGGATCTCCTTGTCCCGCTCGATCGCGCGCAGCGCGGGGATGTCGACGTTCACCGGTTCTCCTCGTCGCGGACGGTCTCGACGGCGCCGCCGTCGTCGTGGTTCGTGGGGGCCCCGTCGGCCCCGTCGGTGCTGCCGGACAGCGCGTCCGGGTCGAGCAGTGCGGTCTCCGCGGGCGGGGCGGGCTTGAACTCGACCTGCACCTGGGCGTGGCGGATCTCCGCGAGCGGGATGTCCCGGCGTTCGGGCGCCTTCCGGCCGGGGACCGCGACGGCGACCGTGTCGCCGTCGAGCCGGCCGACCCGGGCCTCGACGACGGTGCCGTCGGTCAGGGTGATCCGCGCCAGGCGCAGGTAGGCCCGTCGCCAGTGCCGGGGCTCGGTGAGCGGCCGGTCGATCCCGGGCGAGGTCACCTCGAGCGTGTACGAGCCCTCGATGAGGTGCTCGTGCGGGTCCAGCTCGGCGGCCGCGGAGCGGCTGAGCCGGGCGATGACGTCGAGATCGATGCCGGTCGCGGGCGAGGACTCGGGCAGGTCGACGACGAGCTTGACCGAGTGCCGTCGCCCGGCGGTGCGGACCTCCACGGCGTCGATCTCCAGCCCGGCCCCGTGGACCACCGGCTCGAGCACGCCGCGCAGCTGGTCTGCCAGCTGTGCGGGGTCCGGACTGCGCATCGGGTGACTCTCCTCGTGTCAGGGTGCCCGCCGGGGCGGCGGCCGGTCGGCGGGGCTTCGGGTGGGCGTCGATCGTGGTGCCGCGACCGCCGGTGGGCGGGCACGTCGGTCGCTTGCGGACGGCATACGACGGCGGCGCCGCACACCGCGACGCGTCCGGACGGGACCGGACGGTGCCGGTGACGGTGGGGACGGCCGACGAGCCTAGCGCGTCGGCCCGGCGGGCCGCCGGTCGGTGGCCCGTCGGTGGGCGGTCGTCCGCGGCCCGGGCGGGCACGGT
>NZ_WWFY01000721.1:0-2694 GCF_009864975.1 Pseudonocardia sp. SID8383 | reverse complement strand
GCGGTCACGACCGGCGGCGTCGGTGCGGCGGCCACGGGCGCCGGGATGACGGGCACGGCGACGGCCGTCCCCACCGGCACGGTGAACACCGCCAGTGCCGCCGCGGCGGCGAGACCGGCGGCGAGCACCGACACCGTCCGCCGGGGTCCGGCCACCGCGTGCAGCGCCATCCGATCGTCCCTCCCGACCCGCAGACCATCGCCGCTGGACCGGACGGAGCAGGGCGCCGCTGCCCTCCGCCGCCGTCCGGGTACCGAGCGTGCTGCACAGTTGTCCCACACCACGGTGTCGAGGTGTGCGTCGGGACACCCCTGTGGGGGAACCGGGCAGGTCGCCGGTTCGTTCTCGGATCGGCCGCCCGCTCACCGGGCGGTCCGGCCAGGTCCGTCCGGAGCACTCCACCCACCGTGGGGCTATCCTGGCGGGTCAGGGCCCTCCGGCGGGGCGGTACACCGTCCGCCGCCGCTGCCGAGAACCACTCCCGGGAAGGTGAAGGCCACCCAGGCCGACGTTGCATGGACCGCAAGCGCCTGCTCCGCAACCCGCTGATCTGGATCCTCGTCGCACTCCTGATCTATCTCGGGTTCAGCCAGCTGTTCGACGACACCCGCGGATACACCGAGGTCACGACGTCGGTCGCGCTCTCCCAGGTGCAGTCGGGGAACGTCAAGGACGCCCTCGTCGAGGACCGTGAGCAGCAGCTCCGCCTCACGCTGGACCGCCCGATCGAGGTCGACGGCAACGAGACGACCCAGATCCTCACCCAGTACCCCGCGCAGATCTCCGGTCAGATCTTCGACCAGGTCCGCCAGGTCCCCGGGATCGCCGAGTACGACACCGTCGTCCGCCAGGACTCCTTCCTCTCCACGCTGCTGATCACGATGATCCCGCTGGCGCTGGTCCTGATCCTGCTGTTCTGGTTCCTGAACAACGCCCAGGGCGGCGGGAACCGGGTCATGAGCTTCGGCAAGTCCAAGGCCAAGCAGCTGAACAAGGACATGCCGAAGAACACGTTCGCGGACGTGGCGGGCGCCGACGAGGCGGTCGAGGAGCTCTACGAGATCAAGGACTTCCTGCAGAACCCGGGCCGTTACCAGGCCCTGGGCGCGAAGATCCCCAAGGGTGTGCTGCTCTACGGCCCGCCCGGCACCGGCAAGACGCTGCTGGCCCGTGCGGTCGCCGGTGAGGCGGGCGTGCCGTTCTACACGATCTCCGGGTCCGACTTCGTCGAGATGTTCGTCGGTGTCGGTGCCTCCCGGGTGCGCGACCTGTTCGAGCAGGCCAAGCAGAACGCGCCCTGCATCATCTTCGTCGACGAGATCGACGCGGTCGGCCGCCAGCGCGGCGCCGGCCTCGGCGGCGGGCACGACGAGCGCGAGCAGACCCTGAACCAGCTGCTCGTCGAGATGGACGGCTTCGACGCCCGCGGCGGCATCATCCTGATCGCCGCGACGAACCGGCCGGACATCCTGGACCCGGCGCTGCTGCGCCCGGGCCGGTTCGACCGGCAGATCCCGGTCGGCGCCCCCGACCTGGCGGGTCGCCGCGCGATCCTGTCGGTGCACTCCAAGGGCAAGCCCTTCGCCGACGACGTCGACCTCGAGTCGCTGGCCAAACGCACCGTGGGCATGTCCGGCGCCGACCTGGCCAACGTGATCAACGAGGCCGCGCTGCTGACCGCCCGCGAGCACGGGACGCTGATCAACGGCGCCGCGCTGGAGGAGTCGGTCGACCGCGTCGTCGGCGGCCCCCGGCGCAAGTCGAAGATCGTCTCCGAGCGCGAGAAGAAGATCACCGCATACCACGAGGGCGGGCACGCGCTGGCCGCGTGGGCGATGCCGGACCTGGAGCCGGTCTACAAGCTCACGATCCTGCCGCGCGGGCGCACCGGCGGGCACGCGCTCGTCGTCCCGGAGGACGACAAGGGCCTCATGACCCGCGCCGAGATGATCGCGAGGCTGGTGTTCGCGATGGGTGGGCGTTCGGCCGAGGAGCTCGTCTTCCACGAGCCCACGACGGGCGCGTCCTCCGACATCGACCAGGCCACCAAGATCGCCCGCGCGATGGTCACCGAGTACGGCATGAGCGCCAAGCTCGGCGCCGTCCGCTACGGCCGCGAGCAGGGCGACCCGTTCCTCGGTCGCTCGATGGGCAACCAGGCCGAATACTCGCTCGAGGTCGCCCACGAGATCGACGAGGAGGTGCGCAAGCTCATCGAGGCCGCGCACACCGAGGCGTGGGAGATCCTCAACACCTACCGCGACGTGCTCGACGACCTGGTGCTCGAGCTCCTGGACAAGGAGACCCTGAACCGCAAGGACCTCGAGCGGATCTTCGGGTCGGTGGAGAAGCGGCCGCGGATCACCGCGTTCGACGACTTCGGCGTGCGCACGCCCTCGGAGAAGCCGCCGATCAAGACCCGGCGCGAGCTGGCGCACGAGCGCGGTGAGGTCCTGCCGCCCGAGGAGGACGAGCTCACCCCGGCCGAGGTCGGCTCGGGCGTCGCCAACGGCTACGGAGACGCGCCCGGCACCCCCGGCGCCTCCCCGTTCCCGGCGGGCGGCTCGGTCCCGAGCCGCCCGGACGCCCCCAACGACGGCGGCTACGCCCCCGGCGACGGCGGCCCGGGCCACGGCGGCGGCAACGGCGGGAACGGGAACGGCTACGGCGCGCCCGGCAACGGGCACGGCGCCC
>NZ_WWFY01000720.1:0-9567 GCF_009864975.1 Pseudonocardia sp. SID8383 | reverse complement strand
CCTCGGCCGGCCGCGGGTGCGGACCGGACGCGAACGAGCCACGCGGCTGCGCCGGGATGGCGTTCCCGGACGGCTCCGGCGCGAGGGCGACACGGCGGTTGCGGTGCTCGAGCGCCGGGTTCCAGGCGTCGAGACCGGCGACGGCACCGTCGGGGTACGGGCGCGACCGTGCGGGGTCCGGACGCCCCTCGGGCGCGGCGGAGGCCTGGTCCGCTCGGGACCCGGCGGCCGTCGCGTCGGGTTCGGTGCCGGGCCGGTCGGACCCGTCGAGATCGTCCGCGGCCCGGTCGGACTGCGGACGCACCGACGGCGAGACGCCGCCGGTGGACCTGCTCACCTCTGGCTCCACGCCTGCTTGGTCGCGCGGACGAGGCGGTCCTTCAGCTCACGGGTGTGCCGACGGCTGACCGGCAGCTCCGCGGTCTCCGGGCCGGATCCGATGCGCACGACGTAGCCGGACCCGGCCAGCCGCAGCTCGGTGACCAGCGGCAGCGCCACCAGGAACGAGCGGTGGATGCGCACGAAGCCGGCGTCGCGCCAGCGGTCCTCGAGCACCGACAGCGGGATCCGGACGAGGTGACTGCCCTCGGTGGTGTGCAGCCGGGCGTAGTCGCCCTGCGCCTCGACGTAGCGTACGGCGGACCGCGGTACCAGCTTCGTGGTGCCGGCCAGCTCGACGGGGATGACCTCGTCGTCGCCGCCGGTCTCCTCGCGCACGGTCTCGACCGGCCCGCTGCGACGGGTCGACAGGATCCGGTCGAGTGCGGCGGAGAGGCGCTCGGTGCGCAGCGGCTTGAGGAGGTAGTCGATCGCACCGACGTCGTAGGCGTCGACCGCGCGGTCGTCGTGCGCGGTGACGAAGACGATCGCCGGCTGCACGGCCATGTTCTGCAGCACCCGGGCCAGCTCCAGGCCGTCGAGACCGGGCATGCGGATGTCGAGGAACACGGCGTCGATGTCGGTCTGCTCGGCGACGTCCGCGCCGCCCCCCGCGCCGGCTCCCGCGGCCGCCCCGGCCCGGCGGCCGTTCAGGATGCGCAGGGCCTCGGTGGACTCGCCGGCCTTGAGGACCGTCGCGACGCGCGGGTCCTCGTCGAGCAGGAAGGCCATCTCCTCGAGCGCGGGCTGCTCGTCGTCCACCGCGAGAACGACCAGTCCGCGAGTGGTGTCGTTGCTGTCCACGATCTCCTCATCCTGCTTCCGGGCCTGCGCCGGGAAGCCCATCCGCTCGATGATCGCCCGGCGCCGCGACCATGGTGACGTGCCGACGCGCGTGATGCCAGGGCACGAACCGGATCGGTGACCGGCCGGACACGGGGTGCAGCGCGGCCGTGGTACGCACGGTCACCGGTGTCACAGCCCGTAACGGGCCCACGCCGCCCGCGTCTCGAGGGCGGAGAACAGCTCGTGCCCGGCCCCGGCGATGCCGCCGGAGAGGCCGGCCCGGGCCGCGGACCCACCCGCGCCGAGGCGGGCGAGCAGCGGCCTGCGCTGCTCCACCGGGCGCTGCTCGGCGTCGGGGAAACGTTCGGTCAGGACGTCGTGGGCACCGCCGATGCCGTCCACCAGGCCCAGCTCGCGGGCCCGCTCACCCAGCCACACCTCGCCGTCGAACAGCTCGGTGTCGGTCGCGAGCCGGTCGCCACGCCGCTCGCGCACCCATCCGGTGAACCGGTCGTGCAGCTGTTCCTGCAGGCCGGTGAGCCAGGCGACGTCCTCGGACCGCTCGGGCAGGAACGGGTCCAGCCGCGACTTCGACCCGCCCGCGGTGTGCAGCCGCCGGGAGACACCCCACCGCTCGATCAGGCCGTCGAGCCCGAACCCGGCGCTGATCACGCCGATCGAGCCGACGATCGAGGTGGAGCAGGCGTAGATCTCGTCGGCGGCGCAGGCCAGCCAGTAGCCACCGGACGCAGCGACGTCCTCGCAGAACGCGAGCACCGGCACGTCCTTCTCCGCCGCCAGCGAGCGGATGCGGTCCCCTATCAGCTGGGACTGGGTCGGCGAGCCGCCCGGGGAGTTGATCACCAGTGCGACGGCGGCGAGCCGCTCGGGCGCGAACGCCCGTTCCAGCACCTTCTCCATCGAGGAGAGGTTCAGCACCTGCCGCGGTACCGGCGCGGCCTGGGCGCTGATGACGCCCTGCATCCGCACGACCGACACCACCGGAGGGCCGACCGACTCACCCAGCCTGCCGGGCAGACGGGAGGTCACCGCCGCGGGAATACGCAGGACGTCCATGCCGTCCCACCGTACGCGCGAGCACAGGGTGACGTGGTGTGACCGGATCGGCACAGCTCGCGACCACTCATGTCACCCGTACGGCCCAGCGGATCGCCGGAGGGTCCCACGGATGCCCGCCGGTCAGGCCCGGATGCCCGCCCGGAACTTCGGGACGCGCAGCGTGATCTTCATACCGGCGCCGATGTTGGTGTCGACGACGAGGCCGAAGTTGTCGCCGAAGGCCGAGCGCATGCGGTCGTCGACGTTGCCGAGGCCGACGTGCGCGCCGGAGAGGTGGGCGTCGTCGAGATCCTCGTTGAGCCGGGCCGGGTCCATGCCGACGCCGTCGTCCTCGACGACGATCACGCACTCCGACCCGGCGTTCTCCGCCCGGATGGTGACGGTGCCGCCGTTGGGCTTGCCGGACAACCCGTGCCGGACCGCGTTCTCCACCAGCGGCTGCAGCGCGAGGAAGGGCAGGACGACGTTCTGCACCTCCTGGTCGATCTGGAGCTTGATGTTGAGCCGGTTCCCGAAGCGGGCCTTCTCCAGCCGGACGTAGCGCTCGATGTTGTTCAGCTCGTCGAGCAGCGTCGTGTACTCACCGGCCGAGCGGAACGAGTACCGGGTGAAGTCGGCGAACTCGATGAGCAGCTCACGGGCGCGCGCCGGGTCGGTGCGGATGAACGAGGCGATCGTGGTGAGCGCGTTGTAGACGAAGTGCGGCGAGATCTGGGCGCGCAGGGCGCGGACCTCGGCGCGGTTGAGCCGCGCCCGGGAGTCGTCGAGCTCGGCGAGCTCCAGCTGGCTGGACACGTAGCGCGCGACCTCGCCGGTGGCCCGCAGCACCGGGGGACCCGCCGTCGACGGGGTGAGCGCGGCGAGCGTGCCGATGATGGTGCCGTCGCTCTCCAGCGGGACGACGACGATCCCCCGCACCTCGCAGCCGGGCTGGTTGCACTTGATGGAGGTGTGGCTCATCAGCTCCATCCGGCCGGTCCGGACGACCGTGTCGGCGAGCGTCTGCACGTCCTGCTGGTGCTGGTCGGCGGTGCCGTCCCAGCCCAGGACCGTCCCGCGGGAGTCGGTCATCGCCATCGCCGTGGTCTCCAGCAGCTGGCGCAGATACGGCAGCGCCTGCGACGCCGAGCGCGACGACAGCCCCTCGCGCAGCACCGGCGCGGCCAGCGCGACCGTGTGCAGCGCGGAGAACGTGGCCTTGGCCAGCGGCGAGACCATCGTGTTGCGCCGGTTGCGCTGCCACAGGAAGAAGAACACCGCGACCACGCCGACGACGACCGCCACCACGAGCAGCAGCGCCATGGACGGGGTGAGCGTGGTGGATCCGTCCACGACTGCGAGCACCCCCGTTCCCGCGCCCGCCACTAGCGCACCAACCGGGACAGGCGGCGGTCGGCGAGCGGTTTCCCCCCGGTCTGGCAGGTCGGACAGTACTGGAACGATCTCTCCGCGAACGACACCTCGCGCACGGTGTCGCCGCAGACCGGGCAGGGCAGTCCGGTGCGGGCGTGCACCCGCAGCCCCGAGCGCTTCTCCCCCTTGAGCTCCGCGGCACCCTGGCCGACCGAGCGGGCCACCGCGTCGGACAGCACGGCGTGCAGCGACTCGAACAGGGTGTCCCGGGCGGCGGCGTCGAGCCGGGACGCCGTGGCGTAGGGCGACAGGCGCGCGGTGTGCAGGATCTCGTCGGAGTAGGCGTTGCCGATGCCGGCGAGCGTGGACTGGTCGACCAGCAGCGTCTTGAGCCTGCGGTTGTCACCGTCGAGCAGCTCGTCGAGACCGGCCCGGCCCAGCTCCAGCGCGTCCGGCCCCAGCTTCGCGATGCCCGGGACCTGCGCCGGGTCCTCCACCAGGTACACGGCGAGCCGCTTCTGGGTGCCCTGCTCGGTGAGGTCGAAGCCCGGCCCGCCGACCTGGTCGAGGTGAACCCGCAGCTGCAACGGGCCGCGGCCCGGCTTGGGCGGGGTGACGCCCGCCGTGGTGTGCCAGCGCAGCCAGCCGGCCCGGGACAGGTGCGTGACCAGGTGCAGCGGGCCGGTGTCGGGGCGGTCGTCGAAGTCGACCGACAGGAACTTCCCGAACCGCGACGCCCCGGTCACCACCCGGCCCACCAGCGCCGACACCGGTGGGTCGAACGTCTTCAGCGCGCTCATCGAGGCCAGGTCCACCCGGGCCACCGGGCGGTACACGGCGTGCTCACGCAGGTGGTGGGCCAGGGCCTCCACCTCGGGCAGTTCGGGCACCGCGACTCCTAGTTGATCGGCTGCAGCGGGCTGTCCGCGTGGCCGGGCGTCGAGCGGTTCTTGAGGCTGCGCACCACCACCTTGGTCTCCTCGCGTGCGGTGGCGAGCCCGCGCACCATGCCCGTCCACTTCTCCGGGGGCAGGTCGTAGCCGCCCTGGGTCTTCGCGGTGATCGTGAACGGCCTGCGCAGCAGCCAGCGGAACGGGAAGAAACCCAGTCCGACGACGACGACGAGCCAGTAGAACCAGGGGAAGACCACCCCGCCGGGCACCCAGACGACGAGGACCAGCCAGAAGAACACCAGTGTGCCGAGGATCAGCACGACCGCGCCGTTACCCGCGTCGACGTCGTGCTCGAACTCGTCACCGACCGCCGGCGTGGTCCACTCGATCCGCCGGCTCACCTGCCATTCACGGTAGTCCGCCGCGATGACCGTCTTCGTCGTCAAGGTGTCCGCTCCCCTGCCCCGGTACGCCCACGATGTTCCCACAGGGCGCCGACAGAACCGAGTACCCGCGCGCGGACCACCCGGCGGTGCGGGGCCGTGCGGGGCCTCAGCAGGCGGGCTCGGCGGGCTCGCGTTCCGGGGCGCCGGGGGCCAGCAGCTCCGAGCGGGTCAGCACGACCGGGTCCGGGCCGTCGTTGCGCAGCTCGTTGGGCCTGCCGTCCTCCAGGAAGAACGCCTCCCCCGGGCCGAACGGGCGCGGCTCGCAGGAGTCGGCGCGCTGCACGGTCACCGTGCCGGACCGCACCACGGAGATCACCGTGCCGGGGTGGCGGACCCAGCCGCTGGCCTGGCCCGGCTGCAGCACCTCGGTGCGCACGAGAAGCTCGGCGGGGCCGGGCGTGGAGATGTCGACCGGGCGGTCCAGGCGGCCCACCGCGTCGGAACCCGCCTGGGCCGCGGTCGCACCGGGGACCTCGGGGCCACCGGGGGCGGCCGCGGACGTGGTCGGCACCGCGGACCGGTCGGCCGGGAGGATCTCGACGGTCGTCCCGTCGGAGGGTGCGGCGTCGGACTCGTGGCCGAGCTGCCCCGGCTGGGCACACCCCGCGAGCAGGGCGGCGGTCGCGACCAGCAGGGCCGGTCCGAGAAGGTGACGGGCGAGCGGCACGGGCGGTGTCCCTCCGGGCGCGATGCGTGATCGCACCGCACGCTAGTGGCCGATCACCACGCGAGCGGCAGCCGGGTCGTCCCGTTGATGAAGTTGGAGGTCAGCCGGCGCACCTCCCCGTCGAGCCGGGCCGGCGGCAGGCGCAGGAACGCGGCGAGGAAGGCCCGCATCTGCATCCGGGCGAAGTGCGCGCCCAGGCACAGGTGCGGCCCCTGCCCGAACGCCAGGTGCTCGTTCGGGGAGCGGGTGATGTCGACGGTGTCCGGGTCGGCGAAGCGGCGCTCGTCGCGGTGCGCCGAGCAGTGGTAGACGACGACCTTGTCCCCCGCCGCGATCTCCGCCCCGTTCAGGACGTGGTCGCGGGTGGCGGTCCGGCGGAACGTCAGCACCGGCGGGTGCCAGCGCAGGATCTCCTCGATCGCCGACGGCAGCAGACCCGGTTCCGCGCGCAGGCGGGTGTAGGCGTCGGGGTGCCCGACGAGCGCGAGCACCCCGCCCGGCAGCGCGCTGCGCACCGTGTCGTTGCCCGCGATGACCAGCAGGAAGAAGAACATGTGCAGCTCAGGGCCGGTGAGTGCGCGGCCGTCGACCTCGGCGTGCACCAGCGCGGTCATGACGTCGTCGTCGGGCTCGGCGCGCTTGCGCTCGGCGAGGGCGTCGGCGTAGCCGAACATGTCGGCCAGCGCGGCCGGGGAGCGCGGGTTCACCGGCGGACCCTCGGCCGCGTGGTCCGGGTCCTGGTAGCCGATCACCCGGTTCGTCCAGTGCAGCAGCATCGGGCGGTCCTCGACCGGCACGCCGAGCAGGTCGGACAGGTTCTGCAGCGGGAACTCGTCGGTGACCTGCCCGACGAGCTCGCAGCCGCCGTCGTCGCGCACGGCGTCCAGGAGCGCGTCGGCGCGGCGCTGCACCGTGGCGGCGAACCCCTCCAGCCGACGACGCGTGAACGCCCCGGTGACCAGCGTCCGCAGCCGGACCTGCTCCGGCGGGTCCATGTTGAGCACCATCCGGCGCAGGAACGGCAGGTCGGCCGGGTCGGGGTCGCGGATCTGCGTCGCCCCGAGCGACGACGAGTAGTCGGCCGGGCTGCGCAGGACGTGCCGGACGTCGTCGTAGCGGGTGACGGCCCAGAACCCGGGTCCGGCCGGCCACGGGCCGACGGCGTGCTCGTCCTGCCAGGAGACGGGCGCGGCGTCGCGCAGCAGCCGCAGCGCATCGTGCGGCACCCCGCGGGCGAACACGCGCGGGTCGAACACATCGGTGTCGATCTCGTCCGGGTCGACCCCATCGGGGCCGCTCACCGGTTCGCCACCTCGATCAGCGTGTCCGCGTGGCAGGGCACGTCCTCGGCGCACCAGCAGCACAGGTCCTTGCCCGCGAGTTCGACCCGGGCCCGTTCGACCAGGTCGGGGCGCTCGTCGAGCAGCCAGCGGCGGTGCGCGGCGATGGCCGGTGCCCGCCCCATCTCACGCACGTCGAAGGGGTTGCCCCACGGTCCGGGCCGGGTGACGAGCACCGCGCCGTCGGGTTTGCGCCACCCCTTCGTGCGACGCAGCCGGATCCGCTGTGGAGTGCTCACGAACCGCACCGTAATCAGGTGGCGCAGCTCACGGCCAATCGCTTTGCATTGCGCAACGCATCGGCGCATGCTTGCGCGAGGCAACTAGTTGCGTGATACATGCACTACCGAGAGGGGGTCCGCGATGAGCACCGCACACGCTGCCGCCGCCGAGCCCGCCGACGCCGACCTGGAGCTCGCCGACTCGATCGTCCGGGAGCTGTTCCTGCTGGTCCGCCAGGTGAAGCGGTCCGGTGAACGGCACCGCCCCGAGATGATCGTCGACATGGCCGCGTACCACGTGCTGGCCCATCTCCACTTCGGCGGCCCGCAACGGGCCGGCGAGGTCGCCGCCACCTTCCACTCCGACCCCTCCACGATCAGCCGACAGGTGTCCGGCCTGGTCAAGGCGGGTCTCATCGAGCGGCGCGCCGACCCCGGCGACGGGCGCGCCTCCCTCCTCGCCGCGACGGACGAGGGCGTCCGCGTGATCGAGACCGAGCGACGCCGTCGCGCGCACGTCATCGCCACCGTGCTGGCCGCGTGGAGCCCCGACGACCGGCAGGCCCTCACCGGACTGCTCGGCCGCTTCCTCGACGACTACCAGACCTTCGAAGCACAGGAGTCCTGAGAATGTCCACCGCTGCCGCCAGTGCGCAGCGCCCCGTCGCCACCTCCGGCGACGGCGAGCTGACGCACCGGCAGATCCTGACCGTCCTGGGTGGACTGATGCTGGGCATGTTCCTGGCCGCCCTGGACCAGACGGTCGTCTCGACCGCGATCCGCACCATCGCCGACGACCTGTCGGGCCTCAACCTGCAGGCGTGGGCGACGACGGCCTTCCTCATCACCAGCACCATCACCACGCCGCTGTACGGCAAGCTCTCCGACATCTTCGGCCGCAAGCCGCTGTTCATGACCGCGATCACGATCTTCCTGATCGGGTCCGTGGCCTGCACCCTGGCCTGGTCGATGTACTCCCTGGCCGCGTTCCGCGCGCTGCAGGGCCTCGGCGCCGGCGGCCTGATGTCGCTGGCGCTGACGATCCTCGGCGACATCGTGCCGCCGCGCGAACGTGCCCGGTACCAGGGCTTCTTCCTGGCCGTGTTCGGCACCTCGAGCGTGATCGGCCCGGTCATCGGCGGCCTGCTGTCCGGTGTGGACACCATCGTCGGCATCGACGGGTGGCGCTGGATCTTCCTGGTCAACGTGCCCATCGGGCTCGTCGCGCTGGTCGTCGTCCAGCGGGTGCTGAACATCCCGCACGTCCCGCGGCCCGCACGGATCGACTGGCCCGGCGCGCTGGCGCTGGCGCTGTGCCTGGTGCCGCTGCTGATCGTCGCCGAGCAGGGCCGCGAGTGGGGCTGGGGCTCCACCTCGTCGATCGTCTGCTACGTCATCGGTGGCGTCGGCCTGCTGCTGTTCCTGCTGGCCGAGCGTGCCTACGGCGACGCCGCGCTGCTGCCGCTGCGGCTGTTCCGCACCGGCATCTTCTCGCTGTCCGCGGTGCTCAACCTGCTCATCGGTATGGCGATGTTCGGCGGCATCGCGCTGCTGCCGCAGTTCCTGCAGATCGTGCACGGCGCGACGCCCATCGAGGCCGGCTTCATGATGCTGCCGCTGGTCGGCGGGATCATGGTCGCGTCGATCCTCTCCGGCCAGCTGACCTCCCGCACCGGCCGCTACAAGATCTTCCCGGTGATCGGCACCGCGTTCATCACGATCGCGATGGTGCTGCTGTGGCAGACCGTCACGCCGTCGATCCCGATCTGGCAGCTCGACCTGACCATGGCCCTGCTGGGTCTCGGCCTGGGTCTGTGCATGCAGACCCTCGTGCTCGCCGTGCAGAACGCGATGCCCGCCCGCGACATGGGTGTCACCACCTCCTCGGTGACGTTCTTCCGGCAGATGGGCGGCACGCTGGGCACCGCGATCTTCCTGTCGGTGGTGTTCTCCACCGCCGGCGACAAGATCGCCGACGCCATCCGCGCCGCGCTCGGCACGAGCTCGTTCCGGGCCGCGCTGACCGACCCCGCCGTCGCGGCCGACCCGGCCAACGCGCAGGTCGTCGGGGCGCTGCAGTCCGGTCAGGCCGGCGGCCTGTCCACCTCGGTGCTGGCCGACTCCTCCTTCCTGCAGCGGATCGACCCGCGGCTGGCCGCACCGTTCCAGGAGGGCTTCACCAGCGCGATGACGCTGGCGTTCCTCATCGCGGCCTGCGTGATCGCGGTGGCCTTCGTCCTGGTGCTGTTCGTCAAGGAGCTGCCGCTGCGCACCATGTCCGGTGCGCAGGCCGCCCGGACCGAGGCCGCGGGCGAGGGTGCCGCCGCCGCGTCGGTCCCGACAGAGGCGCTCGGGACGGTCGCCCCGGCCCCCGCCCCGGCCGGGCGGGTCGACGGCGGTGGG
>NZ_WWFY01000719.1:0-7169 GCF_009864975.1 Pseudonocardia sp. SID8383 | reverse complement strand
CGCGCTCGACCACGCGGTCTCGGCCCCCGGGCTCGCCGCCCGCGCCGGCTGACCCGCCCCGCTCAGGGCCGGGGGATCGACCGTAGGTTGCTGCGCGCCAGCTCGACCATCTTCCCGACGCCGCCGTCGAGCACCGTGCGGGTCGCGGCGAGTGCGAACCCGCGGACCTGCGCCGCGGTGATGTGCGGCGGGATGGACAGCGCATTCGGGTCGGTGCGCACGTCGACCAGCGCCGGACCGCGGTGGTCCAGCGCCCGGCGCAGCGCCGCGCGCACGTCGGACGGGTCGTCGACGGCCTCGGCGTACAGGCCGGCGGCGCGGGCGATCCCGGCCAGGTCGGCCGGGCCGTGGTCGGTCTGGAAGGACGGGTAGCCCGCCACCATCATCTCCAGCCGGATCATGCCCAGCGATCCGTTGTTGAACGCGACGACGGTCAGCGGCAGGTCGTGCTCGGCCGCGGTCAGCAGCTCGCCGAGCAGCATGGTCAGCCCGCCGTCGCCGGACAGCGACACCACCTGCCGGTCCGGGTGGGCGAGCTGGGCGCCGATCGCGTGCGGCAGGGCGTTGGCCATCGTCCCGTGCCGGTAGGAGCCGATGATCCGGCGCCGGCCGTTGGGGGACAGGTAGCGCGCCGCCCACACGTTGCACATCCCGGTGTCGACGGTGGCGATCGCGTCGTCGGCCATCTCCTCGTCGAGGACCGCCGCGACGTGCTCGGGGTGGATCGGGCGCAGGTCGGAGACCTTGTGGGTGTAGGCGCCGACCACCTTCTCCAGCGCCTCGGCGTGGCGGCGCAGCATCCGGTCGAGGAAGGAGCGGTCGGTCTTCTCCGCGATCCGCGGCAGCAGCGCGTCCAGGGTGGACGCGGCGTCGCCGTGCACACCCAGCTCCAGCAATGTGCGCCGGCCGAGGCGCGCGGGGTCGGTGTCGATCTGCACGGTGCGGGCCTGCGGCAGGAACGAGTCGTAGGGGAAGTCGGTGCCGATCAGGACCAGCAGGTCGGCCTCGTGGGTCGCTTCGTAGCAGGCGCCGTAGCCGAGCAGCCCGGACATGCCGACGTCGTGGGCGTTGTCGTACTGGATCCACTCCTTGCCGCGCAGCGAGTGGCCGATCGGCGCCTTCACCTTCTCGGCGAGGGCGAGCACCTGCTCGCGGGCGTGCTCGATCCCGGCGCCGACGAACAGCGTCACGGTGTCCGCGGCGTCGACGAGCCGGGCCAGCTCGGCCACCTGCTCCTCGGACGGCCGCACGACGCCGGTGGGCGGGGCCAGGTGCGAGGTGCCGGTGTCGTTCGGCGCGTCGAGCGCGCTGACGTCGCCGGGCAGGACCAGCACCGCCACGTCGGACTCGGCGAGCGCGGTCTGCATGGCGATCCGCTGCATCCGGGGCATCTGCTCGGGCCGCGAGATCAGCTCGCAGTACGCCGAGCACTCGGTGAACAGCCGCTCCGGGTGCGTCTCCTGGAAGTAGCCGGTGCCGATCTGGGTCGACGGGATGTGCGAGGCGATCGCCAGCACCGGCGCACCGGTGCGGTGGGCGTCCATCAGGCCCTGGATCAGGTGCGTGTTGCCCGGGCCGCAGCTGCCGGCGCAGACCGCGAGCCGCCCGGTGAGCTGGGCCTCCGCCGCGGCCGCGAGCGCGGCGGCCTCCTCGTTGTGGACGTGCACCCACCGGATGCGGCCGTCGCGGCGGATCGCGTCCGCGATCGGGTTGAGACTGTCACCCACCAGCCCGTAGATGCGTTCGACGCCGGCCTGGTGCAGCAGCTCGATCATCTGGTCGGCCACGGTGCGGCTCATGTCGTTCCTCCTCGCGCTGGGGTGCGAGGGCCGTGTTCCCGGTCCGGCACCGGCCCGAACCGTTCCGTCGTGTGACGGCGCCCGCGCACCGTCCGGCGCACCGCAGGTCACGACACGCGCATCGGAATCGATTCCCGCACTGCACGGGAACCCGTAGGTGAGTACTTTCCCCTCACATTCCTGGGAGGGGACACGAAATGATCATTCTTGGTCTGATCCTGTTGCTGGTGGGGTATTTCGCCGGCATCCAGCTCCTCTACTACATCGGCGGTCTGCTGGTGATCGTCGGTGTGGTCCTGTTGATCCTCGGAGCGATCGGACGTCCGGTGGGTGGGCGGAAAGCCTGGTTCTGACCGGGCCGGCCGGAGCCGGCCGCGGGAATCCGCGGACCGGCTGACGGTCGGCGTCGCCGAATTCCCCGCGGGGATGTGTGTCCGGGTCGACCGGAAACACACCCCCGCGGTGTGTCACGGTGAAAGGATCACCCGTGCGGCCGGATTCCGAGAATGTCGCGGGCGGCCGCGGGGGAGGCGGGTGTCGCGCCCACCCGGTCCAGCACGCGCAGGGCACCGTCGAGCAGCTCCCGGTTGGACGGCGCCGTGCCCCGGCCGTCGTCAAAGTCCTCCAGGCCGACCCGCAGGTGCCCGCCGCGGCGCACCGCCAGCTCGGCCAGCCCGGAGGCGACGACGTCACCGCCCAGCACGGCCACCGACCACGGCAGGCCCGAGGGCTCCAGCAGCTCCAGGTAGGCCTCCAGTGCGGCGGGCGTCGGCGGCAGCCCGAACTGCAGCCGGTCGGCGAAGTACAGCTTCACGATCGCGCCCGGCGGGACCCGCCCATGCCGGTGCAGGGTCAGCGTGGTGCGCAGGAACCCCGGCTCGAAGATCGAGATGCTCGGGGCGGCGCCCAGCTCGGCGGTGCGGGCGAACATGTACTCGGTGTCGGCGACGGAGTTCTGGTACGGCTCCGGCGCCGCCGCGTCCGGGCAGGTGCCGTCGTCGAGCAGGCCGACGTTGACCGAGCCGGGGTCGACCAGTGTCATGTGTCCGCGCCGGCCCAGCTCCTCGACGTGCGCCCACCGCCGGGTCACCGGGATGTCCCGGGCCCCGGCCGCCATCGTCGGGTAGAGCAGCGCGTCGGGGTGCGCGGCCACGACCGGGTCCCAGGCCGCCAGGTACGGCTCGACGGCGTGCACTCCGTCGACGGTGAACATCGGCTCGTCGTTGTGGTGGTGCACGATCGCCGCGCCCGCGTCGAGGACGTCGGCGGCCTGCTCGGCCACCTCCGCCGGGGTGCGGGGCACGTGCGGGTTGCGCTCCCGCGTCGTCGTGCCGTTCAGCGCCACTTCCAGGATGACCGCGGTGTCCACGCCCGCCAGCATCGCCGCAGGCGGCGGTGGGGCGCGACCGCTGCGGTCGTAGGCTCGCCGCTGTGATCGGCACACGCGGTACCGCACTGGCCGGGGCGCTCCTGGTCCTGGGCCTGCTGGCCGGGTGCGGCGACCAGCCCCTCCCGCTGACCGAGGGGCCGCCCGGCGCGTCCCCGGCCGACGGGCTCGTCCGGGTCGTGCAGCTGTCCGCGCAGCGCGCCCAGGTCTCCGACCAGGTCGCCGCGGCGAAGTTCGGCACCGGGGCGGCCGTCACCGACCCGGTGCGGGAGGCGGCCGTCGTCGCGCAGGCGCGGGCGGACGCGGCCCGCGACGGCGTCGACCCCGACTGGACGGCCCGGGTCGTCGCCGACCAGATCGCGGCGAGCACCCAGGTGCAGAACGACCTGATCCGGCAGTGGACCGACCGGCCCGACACGCTTCCGGCGCAGCGGCCCGAGCTGGCCCGGGTGCGGCCGCAGCTCGACCGGATCGGCGACGAGCTCGTGGCCGCCCTGAAGCTGGCCGGACCGGCCCGGGCGAACGAGGAGTGCCCGTCGACCCTGGCCCAGGCCGCGGTCGAGCAGGCGCAGGGGCTCGACGAGGTCCACCGCAACGCCCTCGGGCGGTCGCTGAAGTCCGTCTGCGACGGCGCCCCCGGCTGATCCGCCCCGTGTGACGGTGCCGTTTCCGCCCGTCCGAAGGTCTTGCGTATCCGGATAGTACGTGCTCGGATTAATAGGACGAGACACGGAGGTGCGCGATGGACCAGAACCTGTTCAACGACATCTGCCTGCAGCAGCTGACGCTGTCGGGCGTGCACGAGGGGGAGACGGTCGTCGTGCTCACCCGGGGCGCGGAACGGACCGAGTACGCCGACGCGTTCCTCTGGGCGATCCAGAAGCTGGGCGCGACCGGCTATCACATGCGGCTGCCGTCGCCGGCGAGCGCGGGCGGTGCCTGGGCGGTCGGCGACTCCGGCCTGGGGAACATCCCCCTGGCCGTGGAGGCCCTCAAGGCCGCGGACATGGTCGTGGACTGCACGTTCCTGCTGTTCAGCAAGGAGCAGTTCGCGATCCAGGACGCCGGCACCCGGATCCTCACCGCCGTCGAGCCGCCCGAGCTGCTCGCCCGGCTGATGCCGACCACCGAGCTGCGCGAACGCGTCGAGACCGGCGCGGAGCTGCTGGCCAAGGCCTCGACCATGCGGATCACCAGCCCGCACGGCACCGACGTGACCTACCAGCTCGGCATGTACCCGACGCTGAGCGAGTACGGCTACACCGACACCCCCGGTCGCTGGGACCACTGGCCCGCGGCGTTCGTGTTCACCGGCGGCTCCGACGACGGCGTCGACGGGAAGATCGTCCTCGCCCCCGGGGACGTGCTGCTGCCGTTCAACACCTACGTGCAGACCCCGGTGGAGATCACCATCGAGCAGGGCTTCATCCGCGACATCCGCGGCGGCGCCGGCTCCTCCGGTCTCGACGCGGACCTGCTCCGCTCCTACATCGAGTCCTTCGACGACCCGCGCGGCTACGGCATGAGCCACGTCGGCTGGGGTCTCGACGAGCGCGCCCACTGGCACGGCCTGACCCAGTTCGGCGGCGGCATGGGCATGGAGCTGCGCAGCTTCTACGGCAACGTCATGTTCTCGATCGGCCCGAACAACGAGCTCGGCGGCCCGAACGACACCGCCTGCCACTTCGACATCCCGATGCGCGGCAACTCCCTGTTCCTCGACGACGAGCTGATCGTCGACGCCGGTGAGCTGACCGTGCCGGAGATGAAGCCGGTGGCGCGCCGATGACGCGCGACCACCACATCGGCATGATCGTCCCGTCCTCGAACCTGACGATGGAGACCGAGCTGCCGCGGATGCTGCGCGCCCGGGAGGACGTGCTGCCCGACGACCGGTTCGTCTTCCACGCGGCGCGGGCCCGGATGCAGCACGTGACCCCCGAGCAGCTGCGCGCGATGAACGCCCAGGCCCAGCGGGCCGCGGCCGAGCTGGCCGACGCCCGGCCGGACGTCGTCGCGACGGCCTGCCTGGTCGCGATCATGGCGCAGGGCCCCGGCTACCACTGCACCGCCGAGGACGACATCACCGCCGCACTGCGGGCGGAGGGCTCCGACGCCCCCGTCGTCTCCAGCGCCGGAGCGCTGCTGTCGGGGATCGCCGCGCTCGGTGCGACCCGGGTCGCGATCATCACCCCGTACATGGAGCCGCTGACGAAGGCGGTCGTGGACTACCTCGAGGACGCAGGGGTCGAGGTCGTCGACTCGCTGTCGCTGCAGGTTCCCGACAACCTCGCCGTCGCCCGGCTCGATCCGGCCGACCTGCGCGAGCACTGGCGCAGGCTGGATCTGACCGGCGCCGACGCGCTGGTGCTCAGCGCATGCGTGCAGATGCCGTCGCTGCCGTCGATCGAGGCGGTGCAGGACGAGGCCGGCATCCCGGTGCTGTCCGCCGCCACCGCGACCACGCACCGCATCCTCACCGGGCTCGGGCTGGAGCCACGGGTGCCCGGGGCGGGGGCGCTGCTCGCCGGCTGAGGCCGTACGACCGGGACCCGCGTGCCGCGCCGGCACGCGGGTCCTCGTCGTGTCCGCGGGCCGGATGCCCACATGGTCCTTCTCCGGGGAGTGTCGACGTCCCCGGAGAGCACTCCCGGCTCCACGGAGAAGGATCACCGGTGTCGGCGGGCCGGTGGAGGGGGTGGACGCGGCCTGCCCCGTGCTGTACATGTTTGTACATGTCTGAACAGGGTGGGCGTTCCAAGAGGGCGCGCCTCGTCGAGGACCTCGCCGGGCGGATCCGCTCCGGCCGGTTGCCGAACGGTGAGCAGCTCCCGGGGGAGAACCAGCTCGCCCGCACCTACGCCGTCTCCCGCGGCACGGTCCGCAGCGCGCTGGCCGAGCTCGCCCGGCGCGACCTCATCACCACCGAGACCGGCGTCGGCTCGTTCGTCACCTTCGACGGGTCGCCCCTGGACCAGCGGCTCGGCTGGGCGCAGGCCTTCGCCGCGTCCGGCGCGGCCGTCGGCACCGAGCTGCTCGGCATCACCGCGGGCGGCGACCCCGGTCCCACCGGGTACGAGGGGCCACTGGTCACCGTGCGCCGGCTGCGGCGCGCCGGGGCCGTCCCGGTCTCGCTGGAGACCGCCTCGCTGCCCGCCACCGGTCACCTCGCGCGGCTCCCGGAGACCGGGCTCGTCGACGGCTCGATCACCGCCACCCTCGCCGCGGCGGGCCTGCTCGGCATCGCGGGGGAGCAGTGGATCGCGGTGGCCCCGCTCGACACGGCCGACGCCGTCACCCTCGAACGCGAGCCCGGCGAGCTGTTCCTGCACGCCGTCCGGGTCACCCGCGACGCCCGCGGCGGGCTCGTCGAGCACGTCGTCAGCCTGCTGGACCCGCAGCGCTTCCGGTTCCACCTCGCGTTCGGGGAGACCCGGTGAGCGACCCGCACGACCGCGCACTGGGCGCGCTGCTCGGCCTCGCCGTCGGCGACGCGCTCGGCATGCCCACCCAGTCGCTGTCCCGGTCCGCGATCGCGGAGCGCTACGGCGTCGTCGACCGGCTCCTCGACGGCGCCGACGACCAGCCGATCGCCCCGAAGCTCCCGGCGGGCACCGTCACCGACGACACCGAGCAGGCGCTGCTGCTCGCCCGCATCCTGCTCGACCACGACGGCCACGTCCCGGCCCGGGTGTTCGCCGGTGCCCTGGAGACGTGGGAGCAGGACATGATCCGGCGCGGGTCGCTGGATCTGCTCGGCCCCTCCACCCGCCGGGCCCTGACCCGGCTCGCGGACGGCGAACCCCCCGAGCTCGCCGGCCGCGACGGCGTCACCAACGGCGCCGCGATGCGTGTCGCGCCGGTCGGCATCGCGCACACCGGCCCGCGGCTCCTCGACGCCGTCGTCGAGTCGGCGGTCGTCACCCACCACACCGCGCCCGGGATCGCGGCCGCCGCCGCGGTGGCCACCGCGGTGTCGGCCG
>NZ_WWFY01000718.1:0-9015 GCF_009864975.1 Pseudonocardia sp. SID8383 | reverse complement strand
CCCGTCGCGGACGCCGTGGGTCGTCGCCTCGCTGGTGCTGGTGACGCTGCTGCTGGCGGGGGCGGCGCTGCTCGTCCTGCGCCCCGACCTGCTCCCCGGCACCGCGCCCACCGTGACCCCGGCGGCCGCCCCGGTGCCGGTGGTGGTCGCCCCGGCCGCGGCACCGGTCGTGATCCCGCCGACCACCTACGTGCCGGGCTACAGCCCGTCGCCGACGACGTCGCTCACCGAGCAGGCCGCCGCCGACAGCCCGCGCCTCGCCGCCACGGCCGGCTACTGGGTCCCGCAGCTGTCCTCCAAGCGCGCCGGCACCAGCGACGGCGGCATCACCTACGACGAGCAGGGCATCCTCGACCACTACCGCGGCCTCGCCGCGCAGTACCCGGGCGCCGCGCTGGTCTGGTCCGGCGACTGGCCGGTCTTCCGCAACAGCGACTACTGGGTCGTGGTCGTCGCCCAGCCCTTCACCACCGCGGCCGGCGCGAACGCCTGGTGCGACGCCCAGGGCTTCGGCTCCGACGACTGCTTCGCCAAGAAGATCTCCTGGAGCGACGGCCCCCAGGGATCGACGGTGCACCGGTGAACGCGCCGTACGCGCCGCGTCAGCGGACGCCGCTGCCGGACGGGCCCGTCCTGTTGCCGTGGCGGGCGTGGGCGCTGCCCGTCGTCGGACGCCCGTGACCGGAATCCACTCGGCCCCGCCCGCCGTCCGCGCCTACCGTCGACCCATGACCTCCGACGCGCACGGCACCGAGATCCGTACCCTCGCCGAGCTGCAGGAGATCACCGGGCAGCCCATCGCGCCCGCGCTGGCGAAGGAACGCGACCACCTCGTGGACGTGCACCGCGCCTGGCTGGCGGCGTCCCGGTTCCTGCTGCTGGCGACGTCGGGCCGCGACGGCACCTGCGACGTCTCGCCGAAGGGTGACCCGGCCGGTTTCGTGCACGTCGTCGACAACCGCACGGTCGCGATCCCCGAGCGTCCCGGCAACGGCCGCGTCGACGGCTGGCGCAACGTCCTGGAGAACCCGCACGTCGGTGTGATCCTCCTGGTGCCGGGCCGCAACGACACGCTGCGCATCAACGGCCGGGCCCGGCTCCTCCGGGACGCGCCGTACTTCGACGAGCTCGCCGTGAAGGGCCGCCGGCCGCTGCTCGCCTGCGAGGTCGCGATCGACCAGATCTACTTCCACTGTCCCAAGGCGTTCCTGCGCTCCGAGCTGTGGGTGACGACGAGCTGGCCCGAGCCGGACGCGCTGCCCTCCACCGCGCAGCTCGCCAAGCGGCTCGCCCGTCCCGACGAGCCACTGGAGAAGATCGAGGAGTACTACGGTGCCGGCTACGCGGCCCGGCTCTACTGAGGGTCGCGCAGGTTACATCGAAACCGCAGGTCAGACCCTGCACAATGGGGAGACGTGACACCCCCCGTACCGCCGCTGCGGCGGTCCCTGCGCGCCCTGCTGTCCGCCGTCCTCACCGCGCTCGCGATCCCGGTCGTGCTCGCGGCGGGTGCTGCGCTGCCACCTGCCGCGGTGGTCGTGGGGATCGTGCTGGCGGTGGTCGTCGCCGGGGTGGCCCGCACGCTGTCCTGGGTGGCCGGGGAGCCGATCGGCGAGCGGGCGACGGCGCTGGCCGTGGCCAGCGGCCTCGGCGCGGGGACCGCGGCGATCGCGCTGGGCGTGGTCGCGGTGTTCGCCGGCCCCGCTGTGTTGGTGCTCGTCCCGTTGCTCACCGGGGCCGGGGTCGCGACCTGGTGGGTCGCCCGCCGGGACGTACCGCCCGCGCTCTGACTCCATGATCACCGGTTGTGGAGTCCGGAGTGCACTCCACGGCCCCCGCGCTCCACAAACGGTGATCATGAGGCCGCACGGCGACTGCCACACGCCACCGGTCACGGACCGTCGTCGCACGGAATGGCACGAGAGACTGTTCCCCGGAGACGACGAAGGCCCAGGCTCGGCGGGAAACCTGCCGCTGACCTGGGCCTTCGTGTTCTGAGCGGATGACGGGAATCGAACCCGCGTATTCAGCTTGGGAAGCTGATGTTCTACCATTGAACTACATCCGCATGGCGTGAGATCACCCTAGCACCACGATCCGCGTACCTGTCACGGACCTCCCCTGCCCGGTCGTCGCACGATCCGACCACCGGGCGCGCGTGTCTCGACCCGGCCGCCCGGTCCGCGCACACTCGTCACCGTCGGTCAGACCTCGGCCGGAAGGCGACTGCGATGACGGTGTTCGACCCGACGTCGGGCGACGTGTCCGGGTTCCCCCCGGACCACGAGCACGACGTCCTGCTCATCGCCGGCAGCCGTCCCGAGGTCGCCCGGCTCGCCCCGGTCGCCGGGGCCGTCGCGGCGGCGGACCGCATCCGTGGGATCACCGTCGCCACCGGGCCGGACCCGATGTCCGTCCACGAGGCGTTCGAGGCACTCGGTGTCCCCACCGACATCACGATCCTGCTGCCGCTGGAGACCGGGCCCGGCATGGCCGACGTCGCCGCGGCGCTGTTCACCCGGCTCGACCAGCTGCTCGTCGACCAGGACCCGTCCGCGGTGCTGGTGCACGGTGGTGGGCTGGCGGCCGAGGTCGCGGCGACGGTCGCGTTCTGGCGGCGGATCCCGATCGTGCACATGCAGGCCGGCATGGGTACCGACGACCTGTTGTGCCCGTTCCCGCAGGAGGCGCACCGGCGGGTCATCGGCCAGCTCGCGTCGCTGTTCCTCACCACCAGCGGCTCCGCGCTGGGCAGCCCGCTCGGCCCGAACGTGCTGACGATCGGCGACACGATCAACTCGCTGCCCGGCCCCCGGCACCAGGGCTGTGTCGACGCGCTGGAGCGGATGCACGACCAGCACCGCAGGCTGATCGTCGTCGACCTGGCGAGGGCCTCGTCGTCGCCGGTCCTGCGTGGGATCGCGGACCTGCTGGAGCGGTACCCGCGGATCGAGATCGTGCTGTTCGGCGCGCTCGCCGCGGGGGAGGCGGCGCAGTCGCTCGGGACCCACCCGCGGGTGACGGTCGTGGCCGAGCCGGCGCTGCCCGACCAGCTGGCCGTGCTCACCGCGGCGACCGTCCTGGTGAGCGACGACCACGAGCTCGTGGTCGACGCACCGGGTCTCGGTACCCTCGCGGTCCTGGTCGACGGGCCGAACGTGCCGCAGCCCGGCGACTCGATCCGCAGCATCGCCGCGCACGACGCGGCCGCCGCCGTGGCGCAGGTGCTCGACGGCGACCACGGGCGCCGCGCCGCCGCGTCGGACGGGTTCGAGGCCGCCCGCGCAGAGCAGGCCGTCGCCTGGATGTTCGGGCTGACCCGCTCGCCGCAGCTGCCCGACGACCTCGTCGGCGGCGGCCGGCACAGCCCCGGTGAGGTGGAGTCGGACTCCGAGGAGTCCTCCGAGGCGTGACCGGGGGCCCTGGATAGGGTGTCGGCGTGCTGCTCTCCGACGGTGACCTGCGCAAGGACATCGAGTCCGGCCGGCTCGTGCTCGACCCGTGGGACGTCGAGATGCTCCAGCCGTCCAGTGTCGACGTCCGGCTGGACCGGTACTTCCGCGTCTTCCAGAACTCGCGCTACACCCACATCGACCCCGCCCAGCAGCAGGACGAGCTGACGACCCCGGTGGAGACACCGGACGGCGAGTCGTTCGTGCTGCACCCCGGCGAGTTCGTGCTGGGCTCCACGTTCGAGCGGGTCGGGCTGCCCGACGACCTGGCCGGACGCCTGGAGGGCAAGAGCTCGCTCGGCCGTCTGGGTCTGCTGACCCACTCCACCGCCGGGTTCATCGATCCGGGCTTCACCGGCCACATCACCCTCGAGCTGTCCAACGTGGCGAACCTGCCGATCACGCTGTGGCCGGGGATGAAGATCGGGCAGCTGTGCCTCTTCCGGCTGTCCAGTCCGGCCGAACGGCCCTACGGCACCGAGGGCGTCGGGTCGCGCTACCAGGGGCAGCGGGGCCCGACGCCGTCGCGCGCGTTCCGCAACTTCCACCGCACCGACACCCGGCGGGCCTGAGCTCGTCGTCGCCGTCGGGGGTGACGGCGTCGCTACGCTGGGCGGTGATGGACGCCGACCGCAGCTCCCCGGACCCGTGGGCCACCGGCCGCCGTCGGAGTGGCCGCCCCGACCGCGGCGTCCGCCGCGCCACCCCACCCCGGTACGACGACGCCGCTCCCGACCCGACCGGGCGTGGCGTCCCCACCCCCGGCACACCCGCGCCCGGCGCCGCCGGCGAGACCGCGGCCGGTGAGGGCGCGGGCCGTTCCGAGCCCGCCACCCCGCCGGACCCCGGTACCGAGCTCGTCGTGTCCCCCGTGGCCCCCCCGGAACCCGACCCCGGCTCACGCGCCCTCACCCGCCGGCCCGCACCCGACCCCGCGGACCCGCCACAGGCGGACCGCGGGACGGCGGAACGGGACCCCTGGGCCCCGTGGCGCCGCCTGCGCCCCCGCACCGTCCGCGGTGCCACCGCGCTCGGTCTCGCGGGTGCCGCGATCCTGCTCCTGCCCTTCCTCGACGACCCGGGCCGCTGGTGGGTCCCGGTCGGCCTCGGGTTCGGCACCCTGGTCCTGCTGGCCCTGCTGCGGCTGGACCGGCTGCTTCAGGGGTGGGCACCGCACGTCGCCGGGGTCGTGCTCGTCGCGGCCCTGGTGAACGGCACCCGGGAGAACCCGTGGGCGTGGGCGCTGGCCCTGTCGGTGGGGGTGATCGTCGCCGGAGCGCTGCTGCTGCCGCGCTGGACGGTGCTCGCCGCCGGCGTGGTGCTCCTGGCGGTGTCCGGGGTCGGCTACTCGTTCCGCTCGGCCGAGATCCGGCAGGACCAGGCCCGCGTCGACGCGCAGGCCGGCGCGCAGTTCCGCACCGACCTCGGCGTCGCCCGCCCGCAGCTCGCGCTCGTCTCGCTGGACACCGGGGTCGCCTCGCCGAACCCGGCCCGCGTCTGCCGGCTCGTCCAACCCGCCGCGCTCGACCAGCTCCGCGCCGCGACGGGTGCGGCGGGCTGCGAGGACGCCGTCGCCATCCTGCACGGGCGGATGCCCGCCGGGGCACAGGTCACCGTCCCGGACCGGCGTCCGGACCCGGAGGTGGCGGTCGGCGCCACCACCACCGTCGACGCCTGCCGCTCCGCCTGGGGGGCCGCCGCGCCGCAGCTGGGCCGGGTCGTGCTCACCCGGACCACGCCGTCGACGTTCCAGGTCAGCTCCTTCACCCTCTGCTGACCCCCATTCCCACGACGACGGCCGGGCACCCCGCGGGGTGCCCGGCCGTCGTGCGTGCGTGCGGTCAGTTCTCGTTCGAGCGCTGTTGCTCGGCCTGCTCCGGCGACGACCCGTTGGTCGAGCCGTTGCCGCTCCCGTTCCCCGACGACGCCGGGGTGCCGGTGCTCGACGCACCGTCCGACCCGGCCGGGGTGGCCGGGTCCTGCTTCGCCGACTCCTCGGCCACCTCGGTCTCCGGAGTGGCGACGGCCGGGGTCTCGGTCGTCGGCGCCTCCTCGGCGGTGGTCTCGGCCGCGACGGGCTCCGGGGCCGGGTCGCCCCGCTTCACCGCGGCGAGCAGCATCTGCGAGACGTCCTGGACCTGCACGGCCTCACCGGCGGTCTGGTTCACGCCGTCGGTCATCATCGTGCGGCAGAACGGGCAGCCGACCGCGAGCGTGCCGGACGGCTCCGAGCCGCCACCGGCCTTCGTGAGGGTCTCGGCGGCCTCCTCGGCGCGGGTGAAGTTGATGCGCTTGCCGATGCGCTCCTCCATCCACATCCGGGCGCCACCGGCACCGCAGCACATCGACCGGTCGCCGTGCCGCGGCATCTCGGTGAGCGTGGTCGTTCCGGCCGCTCCGGTCGCGTTGATCAGCGCGCGGGGCTCCTCGTAGACCTCGTTGTGCCGCCCGAGGTAGCAGGGGTCGTGGTAGGTGACCGGGCCGGTCTCCTCGCCCGCCGGGGCCGACACCGGGACCAGCTTCTTGTCCCGCACCAGCTTGTTGAGCAGCTGGGTGTGGTGCACGACCTCGTAGTGGCCGTCGAGCTGGGGGTACTCCCGGCCCAGGGTGTTGAGGCAGTGCGGGCAGGTCGTGACGATCTTGCGGGTGCCGGCCTCGCGGCCCTCGAACACGGTGTTGAGGGTCTCGACGTTCTGCTGGGCGAGCATCTGGAACACGAACTCGTTGCCCGAGCGGCGCGCGGGGTCACCGGTGCAGGTCTCCCCCGAGCCGAGAACGGCGAAGTTCACCCCGGCGCGGTGCAGCAGCTCCGCGGTGGCCCGGACGGTCTTCTTCTGGCCGTCGTCGAACGCGCCGGCGCAGCCGATCCAGAACAGGTACTCGGTCTCGGCGTCCAGCTCGCTCTCGACGACCGGGACCTCGAAGTCGAGGCCCTTGGTCCACTCGAGGCGGTCCTTGGCGTTCTGGCCCCAGGGGTTGCCCTTGTTCTCCAGGTTCTTGAACAGCGAGTTGAGCTCGGTGGGGAACTCGGTCTCGATGAGGACCTGGTAGCGGCGCATGTCGATGATGTGGTCGACGTGCTCGATGTCGACCGGGCACTGCTCGACGCACGCGCCGCAGGTGGTGCAGGACCACAGGATGTCGGGGTCGATGACTCCGAGGACGTCCTCACCGCCGACCAGCGGCCGGCCCGCGGCCTCCAGGGCGTCGACCGGGATGGCCTTGAGCCGCTCCTCGGCGCCCTCGCCGGTGATGCCGACCTCGTCGCCCGCCATGTCGCGGCTGCCGCCGGCGAGCAGGTAGGGGGCCTTCTCGTAGGCGTGGTCGCGCAGGGCGTTGACCAGCAGCTTCGGCGACAGCGGCTTCTCGGTGTTCCACGCAGGGCACTGCGACTGGCAGCGGCCGCACTCGGTGCAGGTGGTGAAGTCGAGCAGGCCCTTCCAGGTGAAGTCCTCGACCTTGCCGACGCCGAAGGTGTCGGTGTCGGGGTCGGCCTCCTCCAGGTCCAGCGGCTTGCCGTTCGACATCATCGGCCGGGTCGCGCCGAGGGCCTTGTAGCCGTCGTCGTTGCGCTTGAAGTAGATGTTCGGGAACGCGGTGAACCGGTGCCAGGCCACACCCATCGTCGGGGTGAGCGCGATGACGATCAGCCAGACCGTCGCGGACAGCACCTTCACCGCGGCGAAGACGGTGACCAGCGTGGTCGAGGCGGGCAGGACCGCGGACAGCGCGTAGGAGACCGGGGCGGACCAGACCGGCACGTCGAACGCGCCCAGGGAGATCTTCGCGCCGCGCACCACCAGGATGCCCAGCCCCTCGAGGAACACGATCGCCTCGACGAAGTAGGCGCGGCCCATGTTCGAGCCGTAGAACCGCGACATCCGGCCCTGCCGGTTCGGGTTGTTCGCCTGGCGGATGACGATCAGCGCGGCGATGCCGACGACCGTGCCGACGCCGAGGATCTCGACGAACAGCGAGTACACCGACCACTGCCCGATCAGCGGCAGGTGGAAGGTCGGGTTCCAGACCTCGACGAAGGCCTCGATCAGCGCCAGGAACAGGCCGCCGAAACCGACCATGACCAGCCAGTGGACGATGCCCACCTTGGTCCACTTGAGCATCCTGGTGTGACCCAGGGTCTCCTTGAGCATCGTCGCGAACCGCGGGCCGAACGGGCCGGTGCGCGTCGGGTCGGACTCACCGAGCCGGATGATCTTCACCATCCGGGTCACGGTCATCGCGACGAGGGCCACGGCGACGATCGCCGACAGCACGGTGACGATGCCGAGCGTGTACTGCACCCAGGTCATCTGGAGGAACCTCCCTGTTGAACACCCAGCGGTCCCTGCCGGAGCGTGGTGCTGCCGTGACGGATCGGGACGGGAAACGATGAACCGGTCCGGTGGCGTGCGTCGGCGAGGGCGCGGTCGGGTGCGCACGAAGTACCGTGCCGCCGGGACCGGGCGGGCCTCTCCATCGCAGTGCCTCCTCGGACCTCGTCGCCGCACTGGTGTGGTGGGGTGCGACGACGGTCGGGCGAAGGGTAGTGCGCCCGGCCTGGGGTCGCCCGACCCCGTCATGGTCGGGTCGTGCTTGTTACCGAACAGTAGCCAAGGACGACCATGACATCTCGGACCGGGGCCGGTCCCGCGGGGAGACACGAGTCACGCCCGATCGGCGCTGGTCCGACCGTGTCGACCCGATCGCGCAGCGTGGCGCACCGGTGGGCCGGGTGGCTCAGCCCCTAGGATCCCGTACGGGTCTCGTGGTCTACTCGCCTGCGGGAGCGACCGGGACAAGCGGACTGCCGCAAGGAGGAGCTGTGAAGACCTCGTACGAGGCGATCCAGCTGGTACTCGCCCAGGGCGGACAGCTGACCACGGTCAACCTCCGCGACTGGATCACGAACAACATCGTGCCGCTGATCCTGCTCGCGATCGCCGTCATCCTGCTGTGGATCGGTGGTCGTGGTGACAACGCCGGCGTGGCCCGGCGCAGCATCGGGCTGCTGGTGGGTCTGATCGCACTGGGCATCGCCGTGACCGGCAGCGGTCCGGCCATCGGACAGGCGCTGGCCAACCTGCTCGTGACCCCGGGCTGATCCGTGCTCGTTCGCACGGACGACGAGGTCTACCGCGTCGACGCCGTCTGGCTCGGGCCGCCGCGGGCCACCTTCCCCTGGCGTGCCCGCTACGTCAGCTACGGCGTCGGACTCCTCGTCATGATGCTGATCATGTTCGTCCAGCGCCGGCTCGGTATCGGCCTGGACTTCTTCTCCGTGGCCTGGGCACTCGTCGGCACCGTCGCGATCACCCGCCTGCTCGGCAAGAAGATCGACTACGAGCGGCCGCTGGGTCAGGTCCTCGGCCAGTTCTGGGCCGAGGTGACCGGGCCGCGGGCCGGCCGGAAGGCCGCGGGCGGATCGGTCCGCGCGGGGCACGTCCGCGTCCACACCACCCGTGCCCACCCCGGCGTCCCGTCGGCGGGTGGCCGGTCCCCCGCGCTGTCCACCGCGCAGCGCACCCGGATCGACGCCGCGGGGACGCGGCCGCCGGTCACCGTG
>NZ_WWFY01000717.1:0-3808 GCF_009864975.1 Pseudonocardia sp. SID8383 | reverse complement strand
GTTCCCCGGCCCGGGTCAGCTCGTGCCCGGCCCGGTTCAGGCCGACGGCGCCGAGGCGGGCCGGGAGCCGGACGGCGTCGGTGACGGCGCCGCGCGCGATCTGCAGCGGGGTGGCCCGCAGCGGCGCGGGACCGCCGACGGCCTCCTCGGCGAGCACCGTGGTCAGCCACTCGACGGTCTCGCTGTGGGCCTCGACGAGCTCACCGGCGAGGCGGTGCACCCGTTCCGGCCCGGACGCGGTCAGCGCCTGCAGGTAGCGGGCGCGGTCCTGCAGCTGCCGCTCCAGCGCGAGGTCCCCGAGCAGCGCCTCGTCGAAGCGCTGGGCCTGCTCGACCTGGCTCTTCACGAACGCGAGGATCCGGCCGCCGACGGCGCCGACCAGGTCGGGTACGGCGTCGAGCTCGCGCAGGGCGTCCTGGATGCGGCCGAGCCGGTCCTCGGCGCGGCGGGCGTTGTCGGTGAGCTCGCGGCGGGTCTCGTCGGTGCGGGCCTGCACGGTGCGCAGGCGCGCGATCCGGTTCTCGGTGCGGGTCAGCTGCTCCAGCACACAGAGCTGGGCGACCACGGCGGCGGTATCGGTCACGAACACGTCCTCTTGCGGCGGCGACAGGGTCGCACTACGCCTACCCGCGATCCGCGGTCTTACTCCTGCCCACCGGTGCCGCTCCGGTCAGATCACCGGCATGTTCAGCTCGGTGCGCAGGTCGGCGGGGTCCATGTCCGGCGACGGCTCGGTCAGGTAGACCTCCCAGAACACGTCGCCGCCGCGCAGGCCCTGCGCGGCGACCCACTCCCCCAGCCGCTGCCAGGCGGCGCCGAGCCCGTCGAACGACCCGGCGTGGACGACGCGGGCCACCCGGCAGGCGGGGAGCGAGCCGGCGACGACGTCGCCGTCCGGGGTGACCTCCCGGTCGGTGGGGAACCCCGTCTCGAGGTCGGCGGTCGTCGTCAGCGGCCCCCGGTACAGCGCGAACGCCGGTCCGGTCACCGTCACCCCCTGCCCCGAGACGGTCCCGGGGAGGACGGAGTAGGCGCGGTCGAAGAACGCGGGCAGGTCGGTGACCGGGACCGTGCCGCGGACGACGGCGGTGGGGCAGGCGGTGACCTCGAGGAGCTCGGGGGTGGTCATGGACGGGTCCTTCCGGCGGGGTGGGTGGTCCACCGGGGTGGACCGCGCCGGGTGTGCGGACTCATCGGTCCGCGCGGGGCGCGAGGTGGGTGGCGAGGAAGCGGTCGGCGGCCTCGAACATGGTGGCCAGGTTCTCCGGGTTGACGATGGCGTGCCCCTCGTCGTCGAACACCAGGTAGTCGACGTCGACCCCGCGTCCGCGCAGCGCCGCGACGAGGTTGTCGGACTCGGCGCGCACCACCCGGACGTCGTTGGCGCCCTGCACCACCATCAGCGGGGTGCGGATGTCGTCGACCCGGGTGAGCGGCGAGCGGGCCAGCATGTCCGCCTCCTGCGCCGGGTCGGCCGGGTCGCCGACGTAGCGGAACCAGTTGTTGACCAGCCCGGGCCGGGTGAACTCCGGCACGGTGCGCAGGAAGTCCGCCAGGTTCGAGATGCCGACGTACTCCACCGCCGCGGCGAACCGGCCCGGGGTGAACGCGACCCCGACCAGGGTGGCGTAACCGCCGTAGGAGCCGCCGAACATCGCGACCCGGTCCGGGTCGGCGTACCCGCGGGCGACGGCCCAGTCGACGGCGTCGATCAGGTCGTCGTGCATGGCGCCGGCGAACTCCCCGACCGCGGCCTCCATGTGGGCGCGACCGAACCCGTAGGACCCCCGGAACTGCGGCTGCAGCACCGCATAGCCGCGGTTCGCCCACAGCTGCACGCTCGCGTCGAAGCCCCACCAGTCCCGCGACCACGGCCCGCCGTGCGGCATCAGCACCAGCGGCAGGCCCTCGGGTGCGACGCCGACGGGCAGCGTCAGGTAGGCGAGCATGTCCCGGCCGTCGCGGGCGGTGACCGTGACCGCCTCCATCGGCGCCATCGCGGCCGGGTCGAGGTCGGCGCGCGGGCGGAACAGCAGCCGCGACTCCCCCGTGGCGCGGTCGTGGAACCAGGTCTGCGGGTCGCGGTCGTGGGCGAACGTCGCCACCCAGCGGCGCCCGTCGACGTCGCCGGAGACCCCGGACAGGTCCCCGTCGCACAGGCCGCGCAGCGCGACGAGCACCTCGGCGAAGTCCGGGTCGACGGCCCGGATCTCCTGGCGCGCACCGAGGTAGCGGACGCCGAGCAGCTCGCCGGTGCCGCGGTGGCGGATCAGCGCCGACGGGAGGCTGGGGAAGATCTGGGCCCGGATGTCGATGTCGTGCTCGGGGTGGCGGTCGACCTCGGTGACCTCGCCGGTGGTGGTGTCGAGCCGGCCGAGGTGCAGCCGGTCGCCGTCGCCGTAGGTGCCGATCCAGATGCCGGTGCCGTCCGGGGTCGGCTCGTAGGGGTACACGCCGATCGGGTGGGCATCACCGTCGAAGGTCGCAACCAGCTCCTCGCCGCGCCACACCTGCGCGACGCCGTCCGCGGTGAGGGTCTCGCGCAGCAGCTCGTCGCCGACGAGGGTCCAGCCGTCGCCACCGCCGGGGCTCTGCGCGAGCACCGTCATCTCCCCGGTCGCGACGTCCAGCTCGCACAGGTCGAACTCGACGGGGTTGCGGGCGTTGCTCTGCAGCAGCAGCTTCCCGGGGCGTTCCGGGCGCTGCTCGACGCCGAACGTCGTCGCCCCCTCGAACGGGGTGAGGTCGACCGCGGGTGCCTCCGGCGCGGTCAGGTCGACGCGGAACACATGCCAGTTCTCGTCGCCGCCGGTGTCCTGCAGGTAGAGCAGGTAGCGGGGGTCGTCGGTCCAGTGGTAGCGGAGCACGGTGCGGGTCTCGTCGGCGGTGACGCATCGCTCGCCACCGCCGTCCACGTCGGACACCCACACGTTCAGGCGCCCCTTCCACGGGGCCAGGAAGGCGATGCGGGTGCCGTCCGGGGAGATCGTGGCAGCGGTGCGGTCGGGCATCCGCAGCAGGTCGCGGGCGGGGATCGGGTCGGGCAGGGCCATGGTGGACTCCGGGGTCGGGGCGGCGGTAGGGGTGGCGGTCACAACGCGGTCCAGATCGTCTCGGCGTCGACGACGCGGTGGCGGCGCCAGGTGAGGGCGCGTTCGGCCGCGGCGATCACGCCCGCGACCAGCAGGCCCGTGTTCAGCCAGCCGGGCAGGGCGACCGGTGAGGTGAACGTCCCGAACCGGGCGGCGACGGCGTCGATGCCGGTGAGCAGCTCCAGCGCCACCGGGACGGCAAGGACGAGGTTGACGAGCAGCACGACGACGGCGACCGTCGCGATCGTGCGGCTCACCGCCGGTGAGCGGCGGGCCAGCCGCGCGCGGCGGTACTCCAGCGTGCCGGGCACCGGGGGCAGCCTGCGCTCTCCGCCGTCGTCGGTGACCAGGTGCATCCGGGTGATGCCGTAGAGGCCGGCGTCGACCTCGATCCGGCCGCCCGGCACCGGCAGCGACGCCGGCATCTCCGCCCGCGCGACCTGCTCGCCGTCGCGGTACAGGCGTGCGTCCCAGTCCCGTGCCTGGTCGACCTCGACGGTCCACATCGCGCCGGGCCCGCCGGGCTCGGGGAGAGGGGCCGCGTACAGCGAGCGGGTCAGGATCTGGTGGCGGCGCAGCGGCCGCAGCCGCCGGCTCACCGGGCACCCGCCGTCGCCGGGGCCGGCGCGGCGGCGTCGGCCGTACCCGGTTCGCCGAGGTCACGGAACGCGGGCGCCACCAGCGCGACGAGTGCGGTGCCGACCGCGACCGCGGCG
>NZ_WWFY01000716.1:0-4330 GCF_009864975.1 Pseudonocardia sp. SID8383 | reverse complement strand
CTCCATCGCCGCCCGCCGGTCCCCCGCGACCGCCGCGTCGGCCACCGCGAAGCCCGAGGACTCGGCCCGGCCGCGGTGGTAGCGCCGCACCCCGGCCTCCTCCACGGCGCCGCCGGTGTCCGCGACGAGCTGCCCGGCCGCGGCCGCCAGCTCCCGCAGGTCCGACCCGACCGCCTCGACCAGCACCGCGAGCGCCCCGGGCGTGATCGTGCCGCCGTGGCGGCGGACCTCGTCGCGCACGAAGTCCGACCGCTCGTCGGCGCGGGTGATGCGGTTGCAGGTGACGGTGTGCGCCCCGGCCTTGCGCATCAGGTCCAGGACCGCCTTGCCCTTCGCTCCCCCGGCGTGCTGGACCACGAGCACGATCCCGTCGGCCGGGTCCTTCACGTAGTCGGCGATGGCGGCGGTCATGTCCTTGTTCGCGTCCTGACCGTGGGTGAGCACGATCACCCTGCCCTCCGCGAAGAGCGAGGGGCTGAGGTGCCCGGCGAGCTCGCCGGGTGCCACCTCGGAGGTGCGGAAGCGGCGCAGCTCGGTCTCCGGATCGCGCTGCCGGGCGCGTCGGACCAGGTCGGACACCGCCCGCTCGGCCAGGAACTCCTCGTCCCCGACGACCAGCTGCAGCGGGCCCGGTTCGCTCGTGCTGCTCACACCCCCATGGTGGCCCACACCTCCGACAACGGGTGAGTCGCGTCCCGACCGGAGAACGTCGCCTGGCGGTGGGGTGTCCCGCTCGCGTACGGTCGTCGTCGATTCCGGCGCCCGGCGTCCGGAGCACCACAACCGCATATGGCTCATCCAGAGGGGCAGAGGGAACGGCCCGTTGAAGCCCCGGCAACCGGCGTCGCACGACGATCCGCCCAGACCTGCGCATTCCGCGTGGCGAGGACGTCGACGAACACGGTGCCAATTCCGGCCCGCCACATCCGGCGGGACAGATGAGGAGATCTCGTGACTCTCACTGCTGCGCCCGAAACCACCTCCGCCTACGACCTCGGCTCCGCGCGCGCTCTCGCGTGCCGCGAGTGCCGCCACGAGATCCCGCTCGCCGCGGAGTTCGCGTGCCCGCGCTGTTTCGGCCCCCTCGAAGTCGCCTACGAGTTCCCGACGGTCACCCGCGCCTCCATCGAGGCCGGGCCGAAGTCGATCTGGCGCTACAAGGACCTGCTGCCGGTCCCGTCGACCGTCGAGCAGCATGCGAACACCGAGCCCGGCCTGACCCGGCTGATCGAGGCCGACAACCTGGCCCGCGCGCTCGGCGTCCGCAAGATCTGGATCAAGGACGACACGGGCAACCCGACGCACTCGTTCAAGGACCGCGTCGTCGCCGTCGCACTCGCCGCCGCCCGTGAGCTCGGCTTCTCGGTGCTGTGCTGCCCCTCGACGGGCAACCTGGCCAACGCCGTCGCCGCCGCGGCCGCCCGTGCCGGCTGGGACTCGGTCGTGCTGATCCCGTCCTCGCTGGAGCAGGCGAAGATCGTCACCACCGCCGTCTACGGCGGCACCCTGCTCGCCGTCGACGGCAACTACGACGACGTCAACCGGCTCGCCACCGAGCTGGCCGCCGAGCACGAGGACTGGGCGTTCGTGAACGTCAACGTCCGGCCGTACTACGCCGAGGGCTCGAAGACCCTGGGCTACGAGGTCGCCGAGCAGCTCGGCTGGCGGCTCCCGCAGCAGGTCGTGGTCCCGGTGGCGTCCGGCTCCCAGCTCACCAAGATCGACAAGGGGTTCACCGAGCTCGGCACCCTGGGTCTGGTCGAGCCCACCCCGTACACCGTGTTCGGCGCCCAGGCCACCGGCTGCTCACCGGTCGCGCGGGCCTTCGAGGCCGGCCACGACGTGATCCAGCCGCAGAAGCCGGACACCATCGCGCGCTCGCTGGCGATCGGGAACCCGGCCGACGGTCCGTACGTCCTCGACTCGGTGCGCCGTACCGGCGGCTCGGTGGGGCACGTGTCCGACGAGGAGGTCGTCGCCGGCATTCGGCTCCTGGCCCGCACCGAGGGCGTGTTCGCCGAGACCGCGGGCGGGGTCACCATCGCGACCACCAGGAAGCTGCTCGAGGCCGGGGCACTCGACCCCGACGCCGAGACCGTCCTCATGATCACCGGAGACGGCCTCAAGACCCTCGACGCCGTCTCCGGCGAGGTCGGCCCGACGGCGACCGTGCCGTCGACGTCCGCCGCGGTCCGCGAGGCGCTGGCGAACCGAGGCTGACCGGCCCCGCCAGCCGGGCGCCGGACGGGGGTCGCCCCGCGCGACCACCGTCAGCCCGGCCGGGTCGTCGCCGGTCAGGGCCAGGTCGCCGGACCGGTCGGTGCGTGCGACGACGATCCCCGCCCCGGCGAGCCGGTCCACCAGCTCCGCGTTGGGGTGCCGGTAGCTGTTGCCGTTTCCGACGCTGATCACCGCCGCCCGCGGCGCGACGGCCGTGATCAGCCGCGGGACCACCTTGCGGGACCCGTGGTGGGGCATCTTCAGCACGTCCGCCCGCAGGTCGGCCCCGGAGTCGAGCAGGTCGTCCTGGGCGACCAGCTCGGCGTCGCCGGTCAGCAGGATCGTCGCGGCCGGGGTGGTCGCGCGCAGCAGCAGCGAGATGTCGTTGACCGCCGTCCCGTCGCTGCCGTCGACCGTCAGGGGCGGGTGGACCGGACCGAGGACCTGCAGGCGCAGCTCCGGCCAGCCCAGCGCCATCCCGCGCGCGAGCCCCACCACCGGGGCACCGGCCTCCTCGGCACGCCGGGTGATGTCACGCAGCCCGGACGCCGGCTCCCGTACCGGCCCGACGGCGATGCCGCCCGCGGCGCGGCCACGCAGCGCGCCGGCGAGTCCGCCGTCGTGGTCGGCGTGGAAATGGGTGATCACCACGAGCTCCAGGACCCGGACGCCGAGCCGGTCCAGGCAGGTGTCGACGGCGTCGTCGGTCGGCCCGGTGTCGACCAGGACGGCGTGCCCGGGGGTACCGGTGGCGAGGACGAGCGCGTCGCCCTGACCGACGTCGCAGGCCACCATCCGCCACCCGGCGGGCGGCCATCCGGGCGGCGCGAACCGGGTCGGGACGAGGACGACGAGCAGCCCGACCAGCAGGGCCAGCAACAGCGCCCGCAGCCGGGGCACCCGGCCCATCGCCAGTAGCACGACCAGCACCCCGGTGAGCAGCAGCGCGCCGCCCGCCCCCGCGGGCCACGGCACGGTGGCACCGGGCACCGCGGCGGCCCGGTCCCCGACCACCACCAGCCACCACACGAACGGTCCCGCCAGCCAGGCGCAGCACCATGCGGCGGCCGGGCTCACCGCGGACAGCACCGCACCGAGCACGCCCAGCACCGTCGCGGGGGCGACGGCGGGCGCCGCGAGCAGGTTCGCCACCACGGTGACCAGCCCGACTCCCCCGTTGAGCCCGGCGATCACCGGCGCGGTGGCCAGGGCCGCGGCGACCGGGACGACCAGTGCCTCGGCCGGTCCGGACGGCAGCCCGCGCCGTCGCAACGCCGCCGTCCAGCCCGGGCCGAGCAGGACCAGTGCACCGGTGGCGACGACGGAGAGCACGAACCCGGCGTCGACGGCCAGGTCGGGGGCGGCCAGCAGCAGGCCGAGCACGGCCACCGCCAGCGCGGGCACCGCCGACCGGGCGCGGCCGGCCGCGAACGCGATCAGCACCACCCCGCCCATGACCGCCGCCCGCAGTACCGACGGTGACGGCCGGGCCAGCACGACGAACCCGACCAGGGCCAGCATCGCGGCCGCGGCCGCGATCCGCGGGTCGGTCCGGAACAGGCGCAGGAGGAGCAGCACCGCCCCGGTGATGATCGCGACGTTGGCCCCGGAGACGGCGGTGAGATGCGCGAGCCCGGCGGTGCGGAAGTCCTGCTCGGTCTCGGCGAGCTGGGCGCGGGTGTCCCCGATCGCGAGCCCGGGCAGCAGTCCCGCGGGTGCCTCGGGCAGCGCGGAGACCGCCGCGTCGCGCAGGCCGTCGCGCAGCGCCCCGGCCCCGGTCTGCCACCAGGGCGGCGCGGTCACGTCCTGCGGCGCACCCCGGACCTTCAGCACGGCGATCGTGAGGTCGGGGCGCTGTGCGGGCATGAGCAGCCCGGCGGCGGAGACCTCCTGGCCGGGGAGCAGCCCGGTCCAGCTCGCCGCCGGGGCCAGGAGCAGGAGCTTCCCGCCGGTGGTCGCCCGGTCCCCGCCGACGGTGGCTGTGACGAGCTCGGTGGGTACCAGCGCCATCGCCCGGGCGGCGCCGGACTCGTCGCCGCCGCCGGTGGTGCTGCGCAGGAGCCGGGGGTCGTCGGTGAGCCGGACGCGGACCTCGGCGGCGGCACCGCGG
>NZ_WWFY01000715.1:0-4482 GCF_009864975.1 Pseudonocardia sp. SID8383 | reverse complement strand
TCGCGCACGCGACCCACCAGCTCGTGCGCGCGGCCGGCGCGCTGCGTGCGGGCCGGCAGGACCTGGCGCTGGAGTGCCTGCTCGACTGCGGGCGACACCTGGAGCACCTCGGCTGGTCCAACCCGGCCCTGTTCCCGTGGCGGAGCTGGGCGGCCCGGCTGCTGCGCCGCCGTGGTGCGACGGGGGCCGCGCTGGAATGGGCCGACGAGGAGCTGGCACTGGCGCGGGCGTGGGGTGCCCCCGCCGCACTCGGGCGTGCCCTGCGGGTGCGGGGCTCGCTCGTCGGCGGGGCCGCGGGAGCGACCCAGCTGAGGGAGGCCGTCGAGGTGCTCAGGGACTCGGCGGACACGGCCGCGCTCGGTCGCGCCGAGATCGTGCTGGGGCGACACCTCGCCGGCACGGGCGCCCCCGAGGGCGAGGCGCTGCTGCGTCGGGGTCTGCGCCGCCTCGAGGAGGCCGGGGCCGGGGACCCGGACACCGCGACGCCGGTACCGACGGTCGAGCCGGCGGCCGGTACCGGCGACGACGGGGAGGAGTCCCCAGCGTGGCGCGTCGTCGACGCCCTGACCGACGCCGAGCGGCAGGTGGTGGACCGGGTGGTCGGCGGGGCGACCAACAAGATGATCGCCGAGGAGCTGGGGGTCAGCCGCCGGGCCGTGGAGAAACGGCTGACCAGCGCCTACCGCAAGCTCGGGGTCAGCGGGCGCAGTGCGCTTCGGGGGGCGGACTGACCGCCGCTCCCGGTGCCGGGGGCGGCGCTCGTCACGTGCGCGCGGTCCAGCTCGCGGGCGCCTGGTACCCGCCCTGGCCGGACCAGCTCGTCGGGGCCCGGTAGCCGTCCGCACCCGGCCAGGACGCGGCCCGCCGGTGCCGGTGGGGTGCCGCGGCGACCCGGCTCCGCCCGGCCAGGGTGCACAGCGCCACGGTCACGGCGGCCACCTCGGCCGGGGTCGGGTTGCCACCGGTGATCAGGATCCGCGGTCCGGGGCCCGCCGCGGTGGTCACGTCGGCGGGTTGCCGTGCTTGCGGACCGGCAGCTCGGCGCGCTTGGCACGCAGCATCGACAGCGCGTCGACGAGGACCGCGCGCGTGTCGGAGGGGTCGATCACGTCGTCGACGAGACCGGCCTCGGCGGCGTAGTAGGGATGCATGAGGTCGTTGCGGTACTGCTTGATCCGCTGGGCTCGGGCGATCTCGGGGTCGGGCGCGGCGGCGATCTCGCGCCGGAAGACGACGTTGGCCGCGGCTTCGGCGCCCATCACCGCGATCTCGTTGGTCGGCCAGGCGAGGGACAGGTCCGCTCCGATCGAGCGCGAATCCATGACGATGTAGGCGCCACCGTAGGCCTTGCGCAGGATGAGCTGGACCCGCGGGACGGTGGCCGCGCAGTAGGCGTAGAGCAGCTTGGCGCCGTGCCGGATGATCCCCCCGCGCTCCTGGTCGCCGCCGGGCAGGAAACCCGGCACGTCGACGAGGGTGACCAGCGGGATGCTGAACGAGTCACAGGTGGAGACGAACCGGGCCGCCTTCTCCGAGGCGTGGATGTCGAGCACCCCGGCCAGCGAGGCCGGCTGGTTCGCCACGATCCCGACCGTGTGCCCGTCGAGCCGGGCCAGACCGCACACGATGTTGGTGGCCCAGTTGGCGTGCACCTCGAACAGGTCGCCGTCGTCGACCACCTCGGCGATCACGTCCCGCATGTCGTAGGCGCGGGTGGTGTCGGCCGGGACGATGTCGAGCAGCGACGGGGTGGCCCGGTCCGGTGGGTCGGCGGTGGGGGCCACGGGCGGCTGCTCGCGGTTGTTCGACGGCAGCAGCGACACGAGGTGCCGCACGTCGGCGAAGCAGGACTCCTCGTCGTCGTAGACGAAGGCGCCCGCCCCCGACTCCGTGGCGTGCACCTCGGCGCCGCCGAGTTCCTCGTGCGTGATCTCCTCACCGGTCACGGCGGACACCACGTCCGGTCCGGTGATGTACATCTGGGCGATGTCGCGGACCATGAACACGTAGTCGGTGAGGGCGGGCGAGTAGGTCGCGCCCCCGGCACACGGGCCGAGCATGACGCTGATCTGCGGGACGACGCCGGAGGCCCGCACGTTGCGGCGGAAGATGCCGCCGTAACCGGCCAGCGCGGTGACGCCCTCCTGGATCCGGGCGCCCGCGCCGTCGCTCAGGCTGATCAACGGTGCGCCGGCGGACTCCGCCAGATCCATCACCTTGTGGATCTTCGTGGCGTGCGCCTCGCCGAGCGAACCGCCGAAGATCCGGAAGTCGTGGGCGTAGACGAACACGGTGCGGCCGTCGATGGTGCCCCAGCCGGTCACGACGCCGTCGGTGTGCGGACGGCGGTCCTCCAGGCCGAAGCCGGTGGCGCGGTGCCTGCGGAACTGCTCGATCTCACGGAAGCTGCCCTCGTCGAGCAGCATCGCGAGGCGCTCGTGCACGGTCAGCTTGCCGCGGGCGTGCTGCTGCTCGGTCGCGGCGGTGGACGGGCCGGAGCGGATCTGCTCGCGGGCCGCGTGCAGCTCGGCCACCCGCGACCGCAGGTCCGCGGTCGTCCGGATGTCGTCGGTGGCGGTCATGTTCTCACCTCTCGCCTCGGGACGTCGTCGGGTCGAGCAGTCACTTCACGTGATCGGGCACGACCTGGGGCGGCCACGAACCCAGCTCGAAGAAACCCATCGAGTAGGCCTTGGAGATCAGCGCAGGCCGGTTCTTGACCCGCATCTTCCGGAGCAGGGCGGTCACGTGGTACTCGACGCCGCCGCGGCTGAGGAACAGGGTGGAGGCCAGCTGCACGGTGGAGGCACCGGAGGCGACCCCCTCCAGGATCTTGGCGTCCATGTCCGACAGGATCCGGCGTGGTCCGCTCCAGGCCGTGGACGGCTCGGCGTCCCCGGTACGCAGGACGACGACGACCCCCTCGACCCGGCCCGCGTTCCGCGCGATCGCGGTCGCCATCAGGTCGCCCCGCAGCGACGAGCCGGCCCCGGCGATCGCGACCGACCGCTCCTGGAAACGGGGCTGCTGACCGTCCAGCAACCGTTCCATCTGGTGCCGGACACGGGTACGGATGCTTCCGTCGAGGAGGTCGCAGAACGCCGATCCGCACACGTCGCCGGAACCGATGTCGCACATCCGGCGGAACATCTCCTGGTTCGCCGCGACGACGCGCAGGCCTCGGTCGAGCGATACCATGCAGGCACTGGTGGATTCCTGGGAAATGCGCTCGGTGGTGTCGCCGTCATAGGGCAGGACTCGCATCGAATAACTCCCCGAAGTTCAACGGAACACGCTGTTCCGGGAGCGGACCGGACAGTCGCGGTAGCCGTTCTCGATAACCGATTCGACCGTATGGGGGCCGCTCGACAGGGGTCAACGGCAGCGGAGCGTAAGCGCTTAACACTGTGGCCGCCGGAGTGCGGGGGTTCGGTGGGGTGTGGTGCGGTATGTGATCTAGATCACTACGGTGTGGGGTGTGGGTGCTGGGGTTCTGCTGGTCCCGACCGTGGTTCGCACGGGTGCGCGCAACGTCCGCGGGACAACCGGGGTGCCCGTCCGTGCGATGCCGCAACGACCGCTCCGGCGGCACCGGGCGTCGCGTCAGTACCGGACGAGGCCGGCTTCGCGCAGGTCGTCCAGCCAGTCGTCCATCATGTCCCGCATCGCCCAGGGGTCGGTGTCCCAGAGGTCGGCCAGGTGGGCGGCCGCGTCGCCGAGGTTCCACGCCGTCCGGCACAGCGCGAGCCACATGGCGGTGCCGACCTCGTCGCACAGCAGGCGGTCGCACCGGCTCGGATGGCCCAGCTCCATCCAGCCGGTATCGAGCACCCGGACGGTCAGTCCCGGAACGGGTTCCACGTCGATCCCCCTCGGTGTCGGACGGGCTCGGCCCACGAGTCCGGGACCGGCCACGTCGCCGGTCCGTCGCATTCCCGACATGATGCGTTCATGTTGGCCGTCCCCGATCGTCATCGAGGGAGGACTATGCCGCCGATGTCGCCCGGATACCACCAGTATCCACTGCGTGGATCGAACCCGGGCAGGTCCATGGAGGAGGAACTGGGTGTTTCCCGACGAATTCCGTGGTGGTGCTCCGTTCCACGACGCACCGGGGTAAAATGATCACCGAATCGCGTGCACGTCCGTCGGACGGAGGTCGTATGAGTGTCGGGGGCCCACCCTGGGGAGCCGTCCGTCGGGCGGACCGCGCGGTGCTCCGCGAGCCCGTCGTCCGACTGCGGGGCCGTCGCTGATGCCCCGTCCGGTGCTGCTCGGCCGCGCCGGCGACCTGGCGGAGGTCGACGGCGCGCTCGCGCGGGCCGTCGGCGGCACGGCGAGCCTGCTCGTGTTCACCGGCCCGATCGGCATCGGGCGCACCGCACTGCTCGAGGAGTGCGCGCGCCGGGGCGCCGCCCGCGGGATGCAGGTCGCGCGAGCCGGGGGCACCGACGAGGAGGGTGGCATCCCGCTGGGCACCGC